>NZ_BAAGZI010000582.1:0-2522 GCF_054778695.1 Actinocorallia lasiicapitis | reverse complement strand
GGGCACCGGAGCGCACCCCGCCGTGGCGGCCGCGCGGGCCGCGCTGCACGCCTCGGTCAGGGCGCGAACGCGCTGACGTAGTCGCCGGTGATCGGGGCCTGGAGCAGGTCGTCGGGGAGCTCGAAGGCGTCGACCAGCTCGGCGGCGTGCAGCAGGACCTCGTCATAGCAGGTGTTGAGCAGCGCGGGGAGCTCCGCGAGCCGCTCCGGGGTCAGCAGGCCGTGCGCGAGATGGAAGGCGGCGTTGCGCGCGGTCTGCTCCAGCGCGAAGATCCGCAGCAGGGGCAGGACGCGCTCGGCGACCTCGGCGGGGGCCCCGGCGACGGCCGTCGCGAAGGTCGTCAGGGTGAGGTGTTCGCCGGCCGCCTCGACCAGATCCCGCGCCAGGGCGAGGTGGTCGTTCCAGAGGTCGAACTCCGCCCGGCCCTCCGCCCTGGCCGCGGTGATCGCGCCGCTGAGCTCGGCGTGCAGCAGGCGCTCCCGTGCCGCGGCGAGCCGGAGGTACTCGGCCGCCGGCCCGTCCGATGGCTCGAACGGACGGCTCGGCGGATCCGTCACCATCGCCTTCGCCGAATCCAGGACGATGAGCTGGTTGTCGCCGCCCACCGAGGTGAACGCCTGCGCGAGCCCCTGGTAGTCGGTGTACCGGTTGGCCGCCAGGACGCCCTGCGCGCCCGCGCTCATCCGGCAGGCCGCCGCCACCCGCTCGGCCAGCCCGGTGACCACGACCTTCGCCAGCGACGCGTCCCGGTTGAGCGCCGCGACCGGGAACCAGGTGGGCGCACCCGAGGCCACCGGCCGCTCCGCCGCCCGCGACCGGATCCAGCCGTCCACGGAGTGGTTGGCCAGCGCCGCCATCGCATAAGTGGTGGCGAGCGCGCCGAACAGCTTCTCCTGCTGGTTGCGGTAGCGCAGCACCGGCAGATCGGGGCGAAGCCGGCCCGTGGTGGTGCGGCCGAACGCGTGCCGCAGCGCGATCGTCACCGCCGCCCGGCTGGTCGCCGCCAGCGCCGACGTGGCGAGCGACCACATGTTCCTGGCCACGGCGAGGGTCCTGACCAGCCGGGCGTCACCGCCGCCGAGCGGATCGGTGAACACGCCGTCCCGGATCGACGCGCCGTCACTCAGCCACGCCTCGTGCGGGATCGGCACCTCGTCGAAGACCGTGACCGCGTAGTCGAGCGGCACCAGCGGGGACGGCGGCAGCGGCCGCACCGCGATCCCCTCCCCCGGCACCCGGACGACGAACGGGAACACGCCCTTGTCCTCGCCGTCGAAGATCAGCCGGGCGCAGACCACGCCCAGCTTCGGCACGTCCGGCAGCCCGGTGTTCGGCATGAACTTCGCCGCCGCCGGATCGGGCGTGCGCAGCACGAACCCGGCGCCGGTGTGGACGGCCTCGGTGCGCAGCGCCAGATGCGACGTGCCGCGGCCGAGCTCCGTGACCAGGAACGCCCCGAACGCCCCGAACCCCTCCAGCTCCGCGACGTACGGCTCGACCGACGACGCCGACGCCCCGAACTCCACGATCGGATCGAGCGCCAGGAAGTAGTGCAGGACCGTGGCCATGAACAGCGACGGGCAGCTCACGGCCGTCCACTGGGCCAGCCCGAACATCCAGGCGGGCCGGTGCGGCAGCGCGCGCCCCCGAGGCGCCTGCGCGCCGAGCCTGCGGAGCCGTTCGTAGGTGAGCGCGCAGTGCTCGGAGTGGCGCAGGTCGGCGCGGCGGCCGAACACCGGATCGGTGAAGATCTTGTTGAGCGACGCCCTGGTCTCGGCGTCGACCGGCCCGTAGACGAAGTCGGTGAGGGTCATCGGGCCGCCATCGCCGGCCGCGTCGGCCGCAGCTCCTCGAGATTGCGCACCAGGACGGGCGCCAGATACGCGCCGCGTTCGGGGCCCGCGCCGACCAGCGACACCGCGATCTCGTCGCCCGGCCGGACCGTCCCGTCCAGCAGGTCCTCGTGCAGGAGCAGCGGGGTCGAGACGGTGATGAGGTTGCCGTAGGTGCGGACGTTCGACGGGGTCTTGTCCGCGGGCAGGCCGACCGCGGCGACGAGATCGTCGACCAGCAGCGGGTTCGCCTGGTGCAGATAGACCCGAGTGGACCGATCCACATAACCGGGATCGGCGCCCAGCAGAGCGTGGTGGTTACGGGTCATGCCGGACCGGTAGTACTGCTTGATCGCCGCCGAGCTCATCCCGTACGCCGCGCCCATCCGGCCCTCCAGCGTGCTGAGCGGCTGGAACGACGAGCCGCCCGGGTGCCGCACCAGCGGATCGCCCGGATCGCGCGCATAGGTGACCACGCCGCCGCGGCCGGTGCGTTCGAAGACCAGCGCGGCCGCGCCGTCGGAGAACAGCGCGGGCGACGCCCAGAGCTGGGAACCGGTCGGGTGGAGCGTGTTGTGCAGGTAGCGGTCGGCGACACCGCCCGCGCCGTCGCCCATCGCCCGGCTCGGCGCGTTGTAGGTGACGACGAGCGCGCGGCGCGCGTCCATCCCGGCCAGCAGCGCCGCCGCG
>NZ_BAAGZI010000581.1:0-2546 GCF_054778695.1 Actinocorallia lasiicapitis | reverse complement strand
CGCGCCCGTCTGGCCGGACGGCGTGACCGGCAGCATCACCCACTGCGCCGGGTACCACGCCGCCGCCGTCGCCCCCGCGGCGGAGGTCGCCGCGCTCGGCATCGACGCCGACCCGCACCTTCCGCTCCCCGACGGCGTCCTGGACGCGATCGCGCTCCCCGGTGAACTCGCCCGCCTGCGGAACCTGAAGGCGGCCGACCCGGCGATCTGCTGGGATCTGCTGCTGTTCAGCGCGAAAGAGTCGGTCTACAAGACCTGGTTCCCCCTCACCCGCCGCCGGCTCGACTTCGACGGCGCGGACCTGGAGTTCCACCGCGACGGAACGTTCACCGCCAGTATCCTCGTCCCCGGCGTGCCCGAGGTCCTCGGTCCGCGGCTGCGGGGCCGCTGGCTGGTCGAGGCCGGCCTCGCGGCGACCGCGATCGCCGTTCCCGCTCCCGATTCCCGCACCACCTCCGAAGGAGACGACCCATGACGGCCGCCGCCGAGCTGGGCAAGCAGGTTCACGAGGACGACCGGGCGCACGTCTTCCATTCGTGGTCGGCGCAGAGCCTGATCGATCCGCTTCCCGTGGCCCGTGCGGAAGGCTCCTACTTCTGGGACTTCGAGGGCAACCGCTACCTCGACTTCTCCGCCCAGCTCGCCAACGTGAACATCGGCCACCAGCATCCACGGGTCGTCGCCGCGATCCAGCGGCAGGCCGGGCTGCTCTGCACGATCAGCCCGCACGTCGCCAACGACGTGCGCGGCCGGGCCGCGCGGCTCATCGCCGAGCGCGCCCCCGCGGGGCTGGACCGGGTGCTGTTCACCAACAGCGGTACGGAGGCCGTCGAGAACGCGGTGCGGATGGCGCGGCTGCACACCGGCCGTCCCAAGGTGCTGGCCCCCTACCGCTCCTACCACGGCTCCACCGGCACGGCCATCGGGCTGACCGGCGACCAGCGGCGCATCCCCAACGACGCGGCGGGCCACTCCGACCCGCTGGTCCGCCACTTCTTCGGCCCCTACCTCTACCGGTCGGCGTTCCACGCCGCGACCGAGCGGGAGGAGTGCGTCCGGGCGCTCGCCCATCTGCGCGACCTGATCGAACTGGAGGGGCCGTCCACGATCGCGGCGATCGTGATGGAGACCGTCATCGGCGGGTCGGGACTGCTCGTCCCACCGGACGGCTACCTCGCCGGCGTCCGGGAACTCTGCGACCGGCACGGACTGGTCATGATCCTCGACGAGGTGATGTGCGGGTTCGGCCGCACCGGCGCCTGGTTCGCGTTCGACCACTGGGGGGTCGTGCCCGACCTGGTCACCTTCGCCAAGGGCGTCAACTCCGGTTATGTCCCGCTCGGCGGGGTGATCGTCTCCCAGGCGATTCATGAGACGTTCGCCGAGCGGGCCTACCCGGGCGGCCACACCTACTCCGGGCATCCGCTGGCCTGCGCTGCCGCCGAGGCCGCCATCGAGGCGATGGCCGAGGAGGACGTCATCGGCAACGCCGACCGGATCGGCCGCGACGTGCTCGGGCCCGGTCTGCGGGCCCTCGCCGACAACCACCCGTCGGTCGGCGACGTCCGCGGGCTCGGCGCGTTCTGGGCGCTCGAACTGGTCAAGGACCGCGCCACCCGGGAACCGCTCGTGCCCTACGGGGCGGCCGGCGCGGCCAACCGGCCGATGCTGGACCTGCTGGCGGCCGGCCGGTCCCGGGGCCTTTGGGTCCTCGCCAACGGCAACCGGATCCACGTCACCCCGCCGTGCACGGTGTCGGCGGCCGAGGCCGCCGAGGGCCTCGACGTCCTCGACCAGGTGCTCGCCCTCGCCGACCAGCACGGAGCCGTCCGGTGATCCGCCGCGCCCTCATCGCCGCGGGCCGCGGGCTGTCCCTGTTCGCCCTGTGCTTCGTGCAGCTCGCCGCGTTCGTCTGGACGGTCGTCGCGCTGTCCCTGCTGCCCGCCTTCGTCGGGATCTTCCTGGTGCCGGGCGCGGTCCTGGGACTGCGCGCCGTCGCCCGGCTGTCCCGGCACCGCGCCCTGGTCTGGAGCGGGGTCCGCATCACCGAGCCGTACGACCCGCCCCGCCGCTTCCAGAGCGGGTTCGTCGGGCAGATCGAACGGTGCCGTCACGTGCTGACCGACATCGCGACCTACCGCGATCTGATCTGGGCGCTGGCCAACCCCGTCATCGGCGGGGTGCTCGCCCTGCTTCCGGCCGCGCTTCTGCTCTACGGGGTGGAAGGGCTCCTGATGCCGGTGCTCTGGGAGAACTTCCACCCCTACGGATTCCGTGACTGGTATGTCGGGATGCACGTCACCAGCCGGGCCGCGGCCTGGACCTGCGTGCCGTTGGGCGCGGGGATCCTGGTGCTGACCGTCAGGAACGCCGACCGGCTGCTCGGCGTGCACGCCCGCTGGAACCGGGTGCTGCTGGGGCCGCTGGCCGGGTTCGAGCCGGAGCCGCGCCCACCGCACCCCCGCGCCTTCGAAACGCAGGACGCCGAGCTCCGCCGGATCGAACGGGATCTGCACGACGGCGCGCAGGCCAGGCTCGTCGCGATG
>NZ_BAAGZI010000580.1:0-2553 GCF_054778695.1 Actinocorallia lasiicapitis | reverse complement strand
CGGCACGCGCCTGGCGGTCGCCGACTCCGACGGCCTCGTCACGCTGTGGTCGACGGCCACCGGGCAGAAGACGGCGACCCTGCCCGAGCACCGGTCCTACCAGCCCGCCGACCGCCCCACCTACGCGCGCACCCTCGGTTTCAGCGCGGACGGGACCCTGCTGGCCTCGACCGCCCGGGTGCCGAGCCTCCAGACCGGGCCCGGCTCCCTGCTGGTCTGGGACGTCGCGACGAACCGCCCGCTGGTGTCGCGGGCGCTGAGCTCCGTCGGCAACGGGCTGGCGTTCGCCCCGGACGGCCGGACCGTCGCCTACACCACCGGCCCGGGGCGGGCCGAGCTCCTCGACCGGGTCTCCGGCGCGGTCCGCCCCCTCGTCTACTCCTCGGACTCCCACCCCGAGTGGCTGGCGTTCTCCGGCGACGGCCGCACCCTGATCTCGGCGGACGCCAAGGGCCGCCCGATCCTCTGGAACACCGCCACCGCGCGGCGGAGCGGGACGATCGACCAGCCAGGCGCCCGTCACGTCGCCGTGGGCTCCGACGGGATCCTCACCGCCGACACCCGCACCGGCGGGGTCCGGGTCTGGCGGCTCTCCGGCGGCCGGGCCACCGCCGCGGGCTCCCTGCCACCGCAGGACCCCTACTACTGGACCGTGTCGGCTCCCGCCGCGGGGCGGCTCGCGATCGCCGACGAGGACGGGCTGGTCACCTTCTGGTCGCTCGTCACGGGGCGGGCCGTCCAGACCTTCTCCGACCGCGGCCGGACCGAGGCCATGTCCGTCGCGCTCAGCTCGGACGGTTCGCTCCTCGCCTCCTCTGGTCTCGGCGGGACCGTCGTGCTGCGCCGTCTCGGCCCCGGCCACTCGGGCGCCGTCACCGATCTCGACCTCAGCCCCGACGGCACGGTCGTCGCCTCGGCGAGCGCGGACCGCACCGTCGTCCTGTCCACTCCGGACGGCCGCCCGCTCCGCACGCTCGGCCCGCACCCCGACCGCGTCGAGGCCCAGGCGTTCAGCCCCGACGGCGCCCTCCTCGCCACGGTCACCCGCGACCACCATCTGACGATCTGGGACGCCGCCACGGGCGAACTCCGCAGCGAAACGCCCTATCCGGGCCTCGGCTCCTCCACCGACGTCGTCTTCCGCCCCGGCACCCGCGACCTGCTCGCCGCCGCGATGGGCCGCCACCGTTGGACGGTCACCGCCCGGGGAGTGCCGAAGGACGCCCCCCTCCTCGACAGGCTGTCGGTGGTCGGGGCCCTCGCCTACACCCCGGACGGCCGTTTTCTGGTCACCGGTAGTCCCTCGGGCGGCCTCTCCTTCTGGGACGCCGCCACCGACGAGACCCTCGCCACCGTCGTGACGGGCCAGAACTCGGTCACGGACGTCGCCGTCAGCGCCGACGGCGCCCTGACCGCCTCCGCAGGAGCCGACCTGACCGTCCGTCTCTTCTCGACCGCCTCCCGCACCGAGACCGCGATCCTGCGCGGCCACACCGCCCGCGTCCAGGCCCTGGCCTTCAGCCCTGACGGCCGCCTCCTGGCCAGCGCGGGCCACGACGCGACCATCCTGGTCTGGGACCTGCGCGCCCCCGCCTCCCCGCCCCTGCGCCTGACCGGCCACACCGGCCCCGTCCATGCCCTCGCGTTCACCTCGAACGGCGATCTCGTCTCCGGCGGCGCCGACCACCGCCTGATCCACTGGACTTCACTACAATGAACACCCGTCTAGCAGGCGGGGCCGGGCGCGATCGTGACGAAGGCCATGTCGTCGTGGCCGCCGTCGCCGATCCAGCCGAACGCCAGGCGCTGCACCCGTTCGGCCATGGCTTCGGGGGGCAGGCCAGCGCAGCCGGCGAGTTCGCTGATCAGCCGGTCGTCGCCCAGGAACTCCGAGCCGGACGGGCCGCCGCGCGCCTCGACGACACCGTCGGTGTGGAGCAGGCAGACGTCGCCGGGGGCCAGGTCGACGATCACTGTCTCGGCGGTGATCTCCGGGAGGACGCCGATCAGGGTGCCGCTGGTGGGGACGCGGTCGACCCGGCCGTCACGGCGGACGACCAGCGGCTGCGGATGGCCCGCGCCCGTCACCCTGAGCCGGAGGAGGCCGTCGCCCAGGCTCACCGCCGACGCCAGGACGAGCGTGACGAACCCGAACGGATCGTCCTCCGGGAGCAGCAGGTCGTTGAGCCGGCAGAGCACTTCCAGATGGTCGCCGGTGGACGGGCCGATGGCCTTCAGCACGGCGCGGATCTTCCCGGCGAGGATCGCGGCGCGCAGTCCCTTGCCGCACACGTCGCCCAGCACGAGCAGGGTTTCGCCACCCGCGGGGAACAGGTCGTAGAAGTCGCCGCCGACGCGCTGCCCGTCGGCGGCGGGCAGGTAGCGGGCGGCCAGCTCGACGCCGTCGACCGAGGTCATCGCGGGCGGCAGCAGCTCCCTGATCAGCACATTGGTGATGGACGACTGCTCGAAGCAGTGCCGGGCCGCCGCGACGGCCGCACCGGCGCGCGCGGCGAACAGCCCGGCGAGGCCGAGTTCCGCGGCGTCGAACCC
>NZ_BAAGZI010000579.1:0-2553 GCF_054778695.1 Actinocorallia lasiicapitis | reverse complement strand
CGGGCGCGGCCTCCGACGCCGAGGCCCGCGACGATCTGACGGCCGCGGGCGTCGTCCGCGATCTCCGGCTCCACCCCGGCGACGCCGCCGGGATCGAGGTGACCGTCACGCTCGCCTGACCGGCCGGGGCCGCCCGGAAATCCGTTCGTCAGGGAGCCGGGGCGTGATTAGGCTCGAACGATGACGACGTCCTGGGATCCGTCCGCTTTCCTGCGCGACGGAAGACTGATCCGGCTGCCCGCGAAGTGGAACCGGCGGCTCGTCGTGCTGGAGCGGCTGGCCGCGGAGGCGTTCGACCGGGACGTCCGCTACGACGAGAAGACCGTCAACGAGATCCTGCGGCGCTACACCGAGGGCGGCGTGATCGACCATGTGTCGATCCGCCGCTACCTCGTGGAGACGCGATTCCTGGCCCGCGACACCGCCACCGGCCACTACTGGGTGCCGTAGCCCCCCGCTGGTCAGACGGTGTACTCCAGGCGTTTGATCCCGTTGATGAACCCCGACAGCAGCCGGTCCGGCGGACGGGTGGAGCGCAGGCCCGGCGCGCGGGTGTAGAGCTCGCGGAGCATCACCGAGATCTCGCGGCGGGCGAGGTTCGCGCCGAGGCAGAAGTGCGGTCCGGGACCGCCGAACCCGACGTGCGGGTTGGGCTTGCGGGTGATGTCGAACCGGTCGGGGTCGGTGAACACGGCCTCGTCGCGGTTGGCGGAGTTGTAGTAGAGCAGCACCTTGTCGCCCTGGCGCAGCGGATGGCCGTTGAGCACGTGGTCGCGGGTCAGGGTGCGGCGGAACTGGATGACCGGGGTGGAGTAGCGGACGATCTCCTCCACGGCCGTCGGCAGATGCGTGTCGGGGTCGGCGACGAGCAGGGCCCGCTGGTCGGGGTTGAGGGTCAGCAGTTTCAGCCCGTGCGAGATCGCGTTGCGGGTGGTCTCGTTGCCCGCCGCGACCAGCAGGATGAAGAACGAGCCGAGCTCCTGGTCGGACAGGCTCTCGCCGTCGACGTTCCCATGGACCAGCGCGGTGATCAGATCGTCGGCCGGACGGCGTTTGCGTTCCCTGCCGAGCCTGCGGACCAGGAGCTGGAGGTCCATCGCGGCGTCCAGGACGCGCATCAGCCCGATCGCGGTCGTCGTCCTGGTGATCCGGGTGCCGATGCCGTACTCGGGGTCGCCGATGCCGAGGATCGTGTTGGTGTGGTGGAACACCTTGGTCCGCTCGGACGCCGGGACCCCCATCATGTCGCAGATGATCCGGACGGGCAGCCGCGCCGCGACGTCCAGGACGAAGTCGCCGGTGCCCTTCCCGGCCAGGACGTCGTCGACGATCTCGCGGGCGGCCCTGTCGATGTCGTCGTCCAGCCGGCGCAGCATCCGGGGGGTGAAGGCGCGCGAGACGATCCGGCGGATCTGGGCGTGCCGCGGATCGTCCATGTTGATCATCGAGCCGAAGAACCGGGCGAGGTAGCCGGGCAGGTCGGTGATGCTGTTGGACGCGGGTTCGGAGGAGAAGATCTCGGGTCTGCGGCTGGCCTCGACGACGTCGGCGTGGCGAACGAGGGCGTGGAATCCGGCGCCCGTCGGCATGAACGGGATGCGGAGCTCGTCGAAGTGGACGGGCGCGGGCAGGGCGCGCAGCCGGGCGAAGGCGGCGTCGCGCTCGCGGAGCGGGCGTCCCCAGAATTCGGGCCCGGCGAGGTTGATCCTGGTCGGTTCCGTGGCGGTGGTGGTCAAGGCGGCTCCCAGAACGACGTTCGGTTTCATCGAATCACGAACCGCCGGGCGTCACCAGTCCCGACTCGTAGGCCACCACGACGGCCTGCGCCCGGTCGCGCAGCCGCAGCTTCGCGAAGATCCGCGCCACATGGGTCTTCACGGTGGCCTCGCTGAGCTGGAGCCGCGCCGCCAGTTCGGCGTTGGACAGCCCGCCGCCGATCAGCTTGAGCACCTCGCGTTCGCGCGGGGTCAGCTCGTCCAGGCCCTCGGGCGCGGGGGAGGGGCGGGCGAACCGCTCGACCAGCCGGCGGGTGATCGAGGGGGCGAGCAGGGCGTCGCCGGTCGCGACCAGCCGCACCGAGGCGACCAGATGCTCCGGGGTGACGTCCTTGAGCAGGAAGCCGCTGGCGCCGAGGGCGAGGGCCGCGTACACGTACCGGTCGAGGTCGAAGGTCGTCAGCATCACCACACGGCAGCCCGGCCGGTCGGCGAGCACCCGGCGGGCCGCCTCCAGGCCGTCGAGGTTCGGCATCCGGATGTCCATCAGGACCACGTCGGGGTCGAGCCGCAGCGCCTCGGCGACGGCTTCGAGACCGTCGGACGCCTCGCCGACCACGTCCAGCCCGCCCCGGGTGAGGATCATCGTGAAGCCGGTGCGGACCAGGGTCTGGTCGTCGGCGATCAGCACCCGGGTCATGGCCGCTCCAGCGGGATCGTGGCGCGGACCCGGTAGCCGCCGCCGAGCCTGCGCCGGGCGTCGAGGTCGCCGCCGTAGACCGCGACCCGCTCACGGAGCCCGAGCAGCCCGCGCCCGCCCCTGCCGCCCGGCTCGGGA
>NZ_BAAGZI010000578.1:0-2577 GCF_054778695.1 Actinocorallia lasiicapitis | reverse complement strand
CGCGACCCCCGCTCCCCCGGCTCCGGCGCCGCCTGCGCCGACCGCGCCGGTCACGCCCGCGCCGACCGCTCCCGCCGTGGAGCCGGAGAAGTGCCCGGAGATCCCCGCCGACACCTCGGGGCTGACGCAGAAGGAGCTCGCGGCGCTGCTGGCGACCTGGCAGCAGAACAAATGCGAGGTGGAGACGCCCAAGAAGGCCGCCAAGGGCGCGTTCCGGGGCATGACCTACACCGAGAACGTCACCCTGACGGCCGACTCGCTCTACCAGCGCGGCCTCGCCTACAACGGGGTCGTCGACCTGCCGACCAGATCGGGGTCGATCAAGGCGTTGAAGTTCACGATGGACCACGCCGCGCTGACCAACCCCGTGCAGAAGTCGGCGAGCGGCACGATGTCCGTCGCGAAGCTGGTGTTCGACGGCGACGTCACGATGTACACGACCCGGATGTCGGGCCGGATCCTCGGGATCAAGCTCACGCTGACGCCCGAGACGCCGCCGCCGCTCGTCCTGCCGATCATGCTGTTCACGGACGTCAGGGTCGAGCACACCGTGGTGGACGCCGACAAGGCGACCGCCGGACGGTTCCGGCTGGGCTGACGCCCGCTCAGCCGGGGGTGCCGCCGTTCTTCAGGATGTAGACGCCCAGCGCCAGCGCCACCACCGCGATCACGATCGACAGCACGATGATGATCGTGGTGCGGCTGTTCTTCTGCGGCGGGCTGTAGGCGACGGGCCGGCTGTAGCCGCCGCCGAACCCGCCCTGGTTGAACGACGCGGGCTGCTCGTCGTTCTGCCACGGCAGCCTGGCCTGCGGTTCGAGGAGGGTCGGGCTCTCGGCGTCGACCGGACGGTCGCGGGAGGTCGAGGCGGGCGGCCGGTTCGCGGGCGGACGTCCGCCGAGCCCCGCCTGGTTGAGCTGGCCGGGATCCAGGACCGTCTCCATCGAGACCGCCGGGTTGGCCGCGGGACGGTCCAGGACGGTCTCGTCGAACTGGGTGGGCTGGTTCAGAGGCAACTGGTTGGGGCGGGACGCCGACACGTCGTGGAGCAGCGGCAGCGCCTGCTCGGACGTCATCCGGGCGGCCGGTTCGCGGACCAGCAGGCCCTCCAGCACCCGGGTGACCTGCCCGGCCTGGCGCGGCCTCGGCACCGGCTCCGACAGCGCCGCCGACAGCGCGGCCATCGCGTCGGCCCGCTCGAACGGCGCGTGCCCCTCGACGGCCGCGAACAGGGTCGCGCCCAGCGACCACAGATCCGAGGCGGGGACGGCCCGCTCGCCTTGGACGCGCTCCGGCGGAATGTAGGCCGGAGAGCCCATGACCAGGCCCGTCTGGGTGAGGGTGACGTCGCCCTCCATCTGCGCGATCCCGAAGTCCGTGAGGACCACCCGGCCGGAACCGGTGATCAGGATGTTCGACGGCTTGACGTCGCGGTGCAGGATGCCGCGCTCATGGGCGGCCTTCAGCGCCTCCATGACATGACGGCCGATCTCCGCGGCCCGCCACGGGGCGATCACCCGCTCGGTGTCCAGGATGTCCTGGAGGGACTCGGCCTGGACGAACTCCATCACGATCCACGGACGGCCCTCCTCCTCGACCACGTCATGGACCGTCACGACGTTCGGGTGGTTGAGCCGTGCGGACGCCCGCGCCTCACGCAGCGTGCGCTGCTTCAGGACGTCCTTCTCGTGGTTGCTCAGGCCGGGGCCGAAGGTCACCTCCTTGACCGCCACCTCGCGGTCGAGCATGGTGTCCTTCGCCCGCCAGACGACACCCATGCCGCCGCGGCCTCTGACATCGATCAGCCGGTACCGATTGCCGAGCAACCGCCCCGAGCCCTGATCCCTCACCGGTGTGCTCCCCCGACCCTCATGGAGAATTCTCAGCCGGCGCGGGACCCCCGTCCCTCACCGCTGCCTGGTCATTGACTCAATCGTGCCTCACGGCTTGAACGAGGCGAGAATATTGTCCACTGTTCCCTGCTTCGTGGTCCAGACGGTAGCGGGATATGCGACAAGCAGGGCATATACCCCGGTTTCCGTCCGGATCCGGCGAACCACGGCGTGCAGGGTGAGCTCGGACCGTCTGCTCTTGTAGATGAACTCCAGGTCCGCCGCGTTCACGCCGACGCCCGGAACTTCCCGCAGATCGACGTGTTCGTAGGTGTAGAAGGCCGTTTTGCTGGACTCGCGCTCCCACTGCTTGGCGGCGTGCTTGGCGCTGCCCGTCCAGGCGATGGAGTCGAACTGGACGTAGGCGGCGGACGCCGGGTCCTTCCACAGCGAGCTGCCCTTGGGGCCGAAATCACCCTTCCAGCCGGTCGGAACATTGAGGGTGATTTCCCCCACACTCACCGAGCTGAACTCCGCCCTGACCGGCTCGGCCTCCTTCTTGTCCTGCACCTTGAGGACGTAGAAGAGGCCCAGGAGGACGGCGGCGACGCCCACGACGGCGCCGACGATGACCGAGAACCCGGTGCCGCGCTTGCGGCGCGGAACCTGGGCGGTGTCGAGCTGGTGGAGCCAGGGCTCGTCGGCCGAGGGGCGGGGGTGGTGGACGGGGGGCGGGGCGTGGTGG
>NZ_BAAGZI010000577.1:0-2595 GCF_054778695.1 Actinocorallia lasiicapitis | reverse complement strand
CGCAGCGCGGCCTCGGACCGGCCGGACAGCGTCCAGGGGATCAGCGGGACGTCCGAGCCGCCGAGCGGCCGCTCGGGTTCGGCGACGGCCGGAGGCTCGGCCACCACCACATGGCAGTTGGTGCCGCCCATCCCGAACGAGCTGACCCCGGCGATCAGGGGTTCGGCGGGCCGCGGCCACGGGCCGAGCTCCCGCTGCACCCGCAGGTTCAGGGCGGCCAGGTCGATCCGCGGGTTCGGGTGCTCGAAGTTGAGGCTGGCGGGGAGCTCCCGGTGCCGGACCGCGAGCAGCGTCTTCAGCAGCCCGACGATCCCGGAGGCGCCCTCCAGATGGCCGACGTTGGTCTTGGCGGAGCCGACCGGCACCGGGGCGGGGACGTCGCGGAAGACCCGGCCGAGCCCGTCGGCCTCGATCGGGTCGCCGACGGGGGTGCCGGTGCCGTGCAGCTCGACGTACTGGAGGCCGCTCACCGGCAGGTCGGCGCGCGCGCAGGCGCGGCGGACCGCTTCGGCCTGGGCGGCGGCGCTCGGCACGGTCAGGCCGTCGGTCCCGCCGTCGTTGTTGACGGCGCTGCCGAGGAGCAGCCCGTGGATCTCGTCACCGTCCGCGACGGCCCGCGCCAGCGGCTTCAACACCAGCACGACACCGCCCTCACCGCGGACGTAGCCGTTGGCGCGGGCGTCGAAGGTGTAGCAGCGGCCGTCAGGGGACAGCCCGCCGAACCGGGCGACGGCCAGGGCGCTCTCCGGCACGAGGTTGAGGCTGACCCCGCCGGCCAGGGCGACGGCGGACTCCCCGGACCGCAGGCTCTGGCAGGCCAGGTGCACCGCCACCAGCGACGACGCCTGGGCGGCGTCCACGGTCAGGCTGGGGCCGCTCAGCCCGAGCTGGTAGGAGACCCGGTTGGCGATGATGCCGCGGTGGTTTCCGGCCAGGGAGTGCTGGGTGACGGCGTCAGGGCCGCCGCGGTGCAGGAGCGTCGCGTAGTCGCCGGCGATCGCGCCCAGGAAGACGCCGGTGGCGCTGCCGGACAGGGCGCCCGGCACGATACCGGCGTCTTCGAGGGCCTCCCAGCTCAGCTCGGCGACCAGCCGCTGCTGCGGATCCATCACCGCGGCCTCACGCGGGGAGATCCCGAAGAAGGCGGGGTCGAAGCCGTCGACCCGGTCGAGGAACCCGCCGTGCCGGAGCGCGGCCCGGTCGGCCGGCGAGTCGAACGCGTCGGGGTCCCAGCGGTCGGCCGGGACCTCCCCGATCGCGCTCTCACCGGCGCGCATCAGCCGCCAGAAGGCCGCCGGGTCCGGCGCCTGCGGCAGCCGGCACGCCATGCCGATGACGGCGATCGGGTCCGCGGACCGCGTGTTGGATTCAGCGTGATCGAGTTCGCCCGTCATGGCGCCGAGCGCCTCCCTCGTCCGATGGCCGCCTGTTGCTCTGGGTAGATCGTTGATCCACCCCTGTCACCGCCGCCACCCGTAGGCCACCCCTACCCTGGCCGCCACCCCCAGTAGGGGTCGTGGAACGGCCCGGCCCGGGAGCGCTGGGACGCTCCGGGGCCGGGCCTTGACGGTTCGGGCGGATCAGTCGGAGCCGAGCTCACCGGCGGCGCGCAGCAGCTCCTCGACGCCCATGCCCTGGAGCGCGGACGTCCGGTCGGGCCGCTCGGGCTCGGCGAGTTCGGCGAGTTCGGCCGCGGGCGGTTCGGGTGTCTCGTCGGGGGTCCCCCCGAGGATCTCGTCGAGGACGAACCTGGCGAGGGTGAGCACGGTCGGGTGGTCGAACACCAGCGTCGCGGGCAGGCGCACGCCGACCGTCTCGCCCAGCCCGTTGCGGAACCGCACCGCCGACAGGGAGTCGAAGCCGAGGTCGCGGAAGGCCTGCTCGGGTTCGATGGCGTCCGGGCCCGCGTAGCCGAGGGTGGCGGCCGCCTGGGTGCGCACCAGCTCCACCAGCAGCGCCTCCCGGCGGGCGGGCGACAGGCCCGCCAGCCGGTCGGTCAGCGACCCGGACGGAACCGCGACCGCCGTGACGGCCCGGCGGGCGGGCGCCTTCACCAGCCCGCGTAGCGTGTACGGCACCGCTCCCCCGGCCAGCTCGGCCAGGTTCAGCCGGACCGGGACCAAGAACGCGTCGGGCAGCGCGGACGCGGTGTCGAACAGGGCGAGCCCCTCCTCGGTGGGCATCGCGACCGCGCCGCCCCCGGACGCCGCCTGCGCGGTCATCCCGCTGGCCTCGGCCCACAGACCCCAGGCCAGTGACTGCGCGGGAAGGCCGTGGGCCCGCCGGTGTGCGGCCAGCCCGTCCAGGAAGGTGTTGGCGGCGGCGTAGTTGGCCTGGCCTTCGCCGCCGGTCACTCCGGCGGCGGACGAGAACAGGACGAACGCCGTCAAGTCCATGCCGGTGGTGAGTTCGTGCAGGTTGAGGGCGGCGTCCGCCTTCGGCCGGAGCACGGTGTCGATCCGTTCCGGGGTCAGCGAGGCGAGCACCCCGTCGTCCAGGACGCCCGCGGCGTGGACGACGCCGCTCAGTGAGCGGCCCGCCAGCAGCGCCGCCAGGGCGTCGCGGTCGGCGGTGTCGCAGGCGGCGAGCTCGACG
>NZ_BAAGZI010000576.1:0-2608 GCF_054778695.1 Actinocorallia lasiicapitis | reverse complement strand
CGAGCCGGCGCAGCAGCCGGTACCGGCCGAGCCGCCCCGGGTCGCCGCCCGCCAGCGGCGCGGACACCTCAGGCCTTCTTCAGCAGGCCGTCACCGGTGATCGGCCCCGGGGCGGTCAGGTGCATCGCGAGCGAACCCCCCTGGAGGGTCAGCCGGACGGCGCCCGACGGGCACCCCGCCTGCCCCGCCATGTCCAGTTCGATCCGGTCGCTCTTGACGCTGGCCAGGTTCATCGTGGCCGTGCAGAGCCCCTTGGTGCTCTCCAGGTTGGCCTCGGTGGAGGTGGTGCCCTTGAACAGGTCGAACTTGACCGTGTAGGTCACGCTGCCGTACTGGCCGCCGGTCGCCCGGACCGAACCGTCCCAGCTCCCGGCGTACGCGGCGGGGAAGCCGTCGGACGCGCCGCCGCCCGTCCCACCGCCTCCGCCGTCGCCGCTGAACGCGAACCAGGCTGGGGCACCGACCACCACGGCGACCAGCGCGGCGACCGCCACCAGCACCGGATCGAACTCCTCCGCCGCGACGGCCGCGCCCTGCGCGGCGACCTGCGCGCCGGCCGTCAGCCGGCTGATCTCGAGCTGGAGGGCGGAGCGGACGGCGCGGGGCAGCTCGTCGGCCTCGCTGGCCTCGCCCTCCTCCTGCTCGGAGCGGGCCAGGGCGTCCAGATAGAAGGGGTTGCCGCCGCTGGCCTGGTAGAGCCGGGCGCAGCGCTCCCTGCCGATCTCGGGGCCGAGCAGTTCGGCGACCTCGTCGAGGCTGAGCGGGCCGACGTTGATCTGCTCGCCGTACTCGGCGAGCGCGCCGAGCCTGGGCATCGCCTGGACGGGCCGGTAGGCCAGCGCGACCAGCACGCGGCCGCGCGGCGGATGCCGGACGAGATGGTCGAGCAGTTCGACGGTGGCGTGGTCGGCCCAGTGCAGGTCGTCGAGGATCAGCACGAGGCCGTCGTCGCGGGCGAGCTCGTCCAGGAGCTGTTTGGCCGCCTTGTGCAGCCGGTACCGGCCGCCCGCTCCGGTGGACTCGGCGGCGGCGTCCTCCAGGGCGGGGAACACGGTGCCGAGCAGCCGGACGGCGGTCGGGCCGAGCCGGCGGGGCACCTCGGGCGCGTTCTCCAGATGGTCGTCGAGCGCGTCGACGACGGCGCCGAACGGCATCTCCTCGTCGAACTCGGCGGCCCTCCCCCACAGGGTGAGGCGGCCGGCGGATTGCGCGGCGGCGGCGAGCTCCTGGAGCAGCCGGCTCTTGCCGGATCCGGGGTCGCCGACGAGGGACAGGAACGCGAACCCGTCGCCCCCGAGGGCGTCGGCGAAAGTGCCCAGCGCCTCCCGGCGGCCGACGAGGGGCTCGGCTGAGGGTGGGGGGGACACGGGCACGTGGCAACTTTACCGACGACCCATCGGTTATGGGATATACGAGGCGGTAATCGCCCCCTGACGGTTATGTGATCCTTATCCGATGCCGCCGAGCCGGCCGACCGCCTCGTCCCATTCGGCGGTCAGCCCGTGCAGATCGGCCAGTTCCCGGACGGCCCGCAGCGGTTCGAGCAGCGTGCGGTCCCCGAGCATCCCGGCCGACTCCAGGGCGAGATCGAGCGGGTAGTTGTCGACGGCCGGGTCGGCGAACAGCCGGCGGATCCCGGCCGCGGCCCGCTCGTCACCGCGCTCGGCCAGCCCCCGGACGGCCTCCGCGACCACCACGAGCGACTCGTCGTCCAGCCGGGTCGCCAGGGCCTCGCGGATCTGCGGGGTGTCGGAGTCGAGCAGCGACAGCGACATCGTCGCCCAGTCGCGGACGTCCTCGTGCTCGTCGCCGGTCAGATGGACCAGCTCGGACGTGCCGAGCGCGTCCTCGGGCGGCAGCACCGACATCAGCGCGAACGCGACGGCGTCGCGGATCGCCGGATCGGAGTGGCGGGAGTGCTTCAGCACCTCGGGCAGGGCGGCGGCGTCGCCGTGGTGGCTCAGCCCGAGGATCAGCGAGCGCAGCAGCGCGGGATCTGTCTCCTCGCGGGCCATCCGGCGCAGCAGCGGCAGCGAGTCGGCGGCGTTGCGGTCGCCCGGCCTGCCGAGCTGGGCGAGCACGTCCACGCCGAGCCTGCGGTGGAGCAGGACGGAGTCGGCGGTGAGCGCGGCGGCCTTGGCGAAGGTCTCGGCGTCGCCCCGCTCCTGGAGTGTGCGGACCGTCTCCCACCAGGCGGGACGCTCGGTGACGTCGCGGCGCCGGCCGCTCGCGGTGGGACGGGCCGCACGGAACTCCAGCGCCCGGTCCACCAGGGTCTCGAACGGGGTGCGGATGCCCTGCTCGCGCTCCAGGATGGTGGCGATCGCCCCGTGGCCGGTCTGCTTCTCGCTGACCGCCCCGCCGTCGCGGCCCGGCTGGCGGGCTTCGACGACGACCAGCTCGGTCTCGTCGTCCTGCTCCTCGCGGGCGACCCAGATCTCCATGTCGGGCTCGGGGTAGGTCTCGGTGAACCGCTGCCGCAGCTCGGCCTCGATGTCGACGCCCGCCCAGCGCAGCGCCGCGTCCAGGGCGGTCTCGCCCGCCGGGCTGACGACGGCCGGGTCGGCGCCGTAGCGCAGCAGCATCCGGACCATGTCGACGGCGCCGC
>NZ_BAAGZI010000575.1:0-2611 GCF_054778695.1 Actinocorallia lasiicapitis | reverse complement strand
CCGTCCCGCGCGCTCCTGGCCGGTGCGGCGCTCACCGCCCTGCTGATCGCTACGGCGGCCGCGGCGGTGGCCTGGTGGCCGGACGGCGGCGAAGGTACGGCCGAGGGCGCGGTGCTGCTCGACGGGGTCGTCCGGCTCGACCAGGGTTGGGACGGCTACGAGTTCACCCCCGACGCCACCGGCGACAGCCGCTCCATCCGCGGTTACGAGCGGGCCAAGGGGACCTACGCCGTCTACGCCGACCGCACCGACTCCGCCACCCCCGCGCTGTCCCCGATCCCCGCCAAGGCCCCCGCGTCCCCCGAACCCGCGCTCGTCGTCTCCACGACGGCCACCCCGAGCACCCTCATCGGGAGCGGCCTCGAGCTGGGCCTGCTCTGCCGGTGGAACGAGGACGACGGCACCGGCTACCAGTTCTTCGTCTCCGACACGGGCAAGGCCCGCGTCGCCCGGTACGCGACCGGCACGGCGAACCCCCTCGGGACCGGGAAGGCCGACCGGCTCGCCGAAGGCGAGGAGATCAAGCTCCAGGCGTCCTGTGTGACCGACGGCGCCGCGACCCGGCTGCGGTTCTGGGTGAACGGCTCCGCCGTCCTGGACGCCACGGACCCGCAAGCGCTGCCCGGCAAGGAGATGAGCCAGGTCGGGCTGATGCTCCTGGCCCCCGAGTCGGGCGACAACAAGATCATCGCTTCGTTCAGCCGGTTCACGGTGGCGCGGGCCTCCTGACCCGACGGCCGGAGCCGGATGGGACGATGGGGGAGTGGAGATCATGACGGCGGTGGGGGCCGCGTCCGTGCTGGTCGACGAGGTCGCGGAGCCGCGGTTCCTGCTCGTCCTGACCCACGGGTCCAACGGGAGCGTCGAGGCACCCGATCTGCTGGCCGTCCGGGCGGTGGCGCTGGAACTGGGCGGGGCGGTCGCCCGGGTGACGCAGCCGTTCCGGCTGGCGGGCCGGCGGGCGCCCGGTTCGGCGGTGAAGCAGGACGCGGCCTGGCTGGAGATCGTCGCGACGCTCCGCAAGGAACTGCCGGACGTGCCGCTGATCCAGGGCGGGCGCAGCAACGGGGCCCGGGTCGCGTGCCGGACGGCCGAGCAGGCCGGTGCGGTCGGCGTGCTGGCGCTGGCGTTCCCGCTGCACCCGCCCGGCAAGCCCGAGAAGTCGCGGGCGGCGGAACTGCGGGAGGCGGGGGTCCCCGTGGTGGTGGTCAACGGCGACCGGGATCCGTTCGGGGTCCCCGACGACGCCGATGCCACGGCCGTGGTGGTGCTTCCCGGTGAGCGTCACGAGCTCGGAAAGCATCCGGACGCCGTGGGGGCGGCCGTGCTGCCGTGGCTGGAGACCTGGCTGGTGTAGGAGGGCGGTGGGGCGGGAGCTCCGAGGGCGCGAGGCCCTCGAAGATCACCCCAATGGACTAGTCCGTTGACTTTTCAGGCTGCGGACGGGGCGATCAGATCCGTCGGTCGGTGCGGTGCGACGATTCCCCCGTTGGGCAGCAGCTCACCGGTGTCGTCGAAGACGACCACTCCGTTGCACAGCAGGCTCCACCCCTGTTCGGGGTGGTTGGCCAAGGTCCGTGCGGCGTCGCGGTCCGCTGCCTCAGACGAGGGACAGGATGGCTGGTGCGGGCACATCGGCGTGCCTCCGGTTTCTCGCTCTCGTAGGTGTGTGTCACTTGTCACGTTAGACGGAGACCAGTGTGCAACGGTTCGTCTCTCCGCGACATAGCCCGATGGGACTGTTGTTCCGTTCCCCCCGAGAACGCGCGGCGCGCGGCCCTACGATGAGGCGGTTCCCCATGGGGAGGGGCCCACTTGCGTGTTGCGTTGTTCGTTTCGTGTGTGAGTGAAGCGTGGTATCCGAGGACGGGTGAGGCCGTCGCGGCGGTGCTGGAGCGGCTCGGGCACGAGGTCGTGTTCGAGAGCGCGCAGACGTGCTGCGGGCAGATGCACTGGACGTCGGGGTACCACCGGGAGGCCGAGGGGCTGGCCCGGCGGTTCACGGAGGTGTTCGCGGGGCACGCGGCGGTGGTGACGCCGTCGGCGTCGTGCGCGGCGACGGTCCGGCGGGCCTATCCGCGGCTGGTCGGCGGGGAGCCGCCGCCCGTCCACGAGTTCGCCGAGTTCCTGACCGACGTGCTGGACGTCACCGATGTGGGGGCCTGGTTCCCGCACCGTGTCGCCTACCAGCCGACCTGCCACGCGCTGCGGTCGCTGCGGCTCGGCGACCGGGCGGAGCGGCTGCTGCGCGCGGTGCGCGGCCTCGAACTGGCCGAACTGGGCCGGGCGGAGGAGTGCTGCGGGTTCGGCGGCACGTTCGCGCTGAAGAACGCCGACTCCTCGGTCGCGATGGTCGCCGACAAGGTCAGGCATGTCCGGGAGACCGGCGCGGACGTCGTGTGCGCCGTCGACCACGGCTGCCTCACCCATCTCGGCGGCGCGCTGTCGCGGCTGCGGTCCGGGGTGCGGACGGTGCACCTCGCGGAGATCCTGGCCAGCACGGAGGCGTCATGACCGAGAAGTTCGCGGTGCTGGCGCGGGCGGCGCTGGCCGATCCGGGCCGGCGCAGGAGCCTCGGCGTCGAGCTGGCGGGGGTGCGTGAGCGGCGGGC
>NZ_BAAGZI010000574.1:0-2640 GCF_054778695.1 Actinocorallia lasiicapitis | reverse complement strand
GCGCAGGAGCGGCGGCACCGGGCGCGCCGTCCGGCCGTCCAACCGGAGGGCGACCGGCGCAGGGCGACGGTCAGGACGAACCTGCACCCGCAGGGCTACGTCGAACTGGACGCCGACCTGTACCGCGCCGCCTGGGCCGACCCCGACACCCCGCCGCCGGGGGAGGGCCGCCCCGTCGACGTCGTCCAGGACCCCGGCGCCGACGTCCTGCTCGCCTACCCGCCCGGTCACTGATTTCTGGAGCACCCCTCGTGGAACCCATGGACTACGCCGACATCGAGATAGAGAACAACGCGCAGCGGCTCCCGCTCGTCCTGTGCCTGGACACCTCCAGCTCGATGGCGGGCGACCCGGTCGGCCTGCTCAACCAGGCGCTGCGCGACTGGACGGCCCAGCTCAAGGACGACGTCAGCCTCAGCCACAGCGTCGAGGTCGCGGTGATCACCTTCGGGGGCCAGCAGGTGACGGCCTGGCAGGGCCCGCATCCGCTGCCCGCCCGGCCGAACGTCAGCGCCTTCGTGCCGGCCCACCACTTCGAGCCGCCGCTGCTGCGGGCGGCGGGCGTCACCCTGATGACCGAGGCGCTGGAGCTGGCGATGCAGCTCGTGGCGGCCCGCAAGACCGAGCTGCGCTCGCTCGGGCTGCAGTACTACCGGCCGCAGATCTGCCTGGTGACCGACGGCCAGCCCACGGACGCCACCGGCCACGCCACCGAGGCGTGGCGGCGGGTCGTGCCGGTGCTCGCCGCCGAGCAGGACGCCCGCAAGTTCCGGCTGTTCGCGATCGGGGTCGGCGGGATCAGCAGCCGGGGCGAGCAGGTGCTGGAGACCATCGCGCCGACCTTCCACGCCCGGCTGCAGGGGTTCCCGTTCCGGGAGCTGCTGCAGATGATGTCGGCGAGCGCGTCGGCCGAGCAGCGCGGCGCGGGCGACGAGATCTTCGAGCGGATCTTCGCCCAGTTCAAGACCCAGCGTCCCGCCTACGAGGGCTGACCGGTGCGCTTGCAGACCACGCGGTGGCGGGTGCGCGGCGTCAGCGTGCGCGGCTACCGGCACGTCAGGGACGGCAAACCCTGCCAGGACGCCCACGGCCATCTGGTCGCGGGCCCGCCGGGCGACAGGGTGACGGTGCTGGCCGTCGCCGACGGCGCGGGCAGCCGGCCGCGCTCCGACCAGGGCGCCGAGCTGGCGGTGCGGCTGGCGACCACCCGGTTCGCGCGGCTGTGCGAGGGCCGCTCCGCAGAACGCGACGTGCGCGGGCTCCTGCTGGACGGCTTCCACGACGTCCGCGAGGCGTTCCTCGCCGAGACGGGTTCGGCCGCCGACGAGCACGCCACCACGCTCACGGTCGTGGTCCTGACCGGCGCGTGGCTCGGCTATGTGACCGTCGGCGACGGCTTCGTGGTGCTCCGGGCGGGGGAGGAGGACGGCGAACGCCAGTACCATCTGCTGCCGCAACCGGGCGCCGTCAGCGAGTACGGCAACGAGACGGTGTTCCTGACCTCGTCCGACGCCGAACGCAGGGCCCGCGCCGAATGCGTCCGCGACGCCGGGGTCGACGGGGTGCTCCTGTCGACCGACGGCCTCGCCCAGGCCGCCATCAGCCGGGGGCTGCCCAACGGCTCGTTCGCCAACGGCATGTTCCGCCCGCTCGACGCCCCCGGCGCCGACCTGGCCGAGGACGACCGGCGGCTGTCGACCTTCCTCAGCTCCGACCAGCTCACCCGGCTGAACGGCGACGACAAGACGGTGCTGAGGGCGGTGCGGTTGTGAGGATCCTGCTGGACGGGCAGCCCGCGGAGCTCGCGCCGCTGCCGCTGAAATCCGGCGGCCAGGCGGCCGTCCACGAAGTGCTGGGCGGTACGGGGCTGGTCGTCAAGGTGTACCGCGACCCGCCCACCGCCGACCAGGAGCGGCGGCTCACCCAGATGATGAAGCTCGCCCCGCTCGGCGGCCGCCCCACCCACGAGGGCCAGCCGCCCGAGCTGGCCTGGCCGGTCGCGCTCGGCCGCACCCCCGACGGTAGGCTCGTCGGCTACGCGATGCGCCGGTTCGGCGAACCCGGCCATGTGCAGCTGCTCGGCCTGTTCAACCGGCAGTCGCGGCTGCGGCACTTTCCCGACCGCGCCGACTGGCGGTTCCTGCTCGGCGTCTCCTTCAACCTCGCTTTCATGACGGCGCGGATGCACCACCAGAACCTCGTCGTCGGCGACTTCTCGGCCAACAACGTGGTCGTGGACCGCGACGGGTTCGTCACCTTCCTGGACTGCGACACCATCGGCTTCATCGACCCGGGTAGCGGCGAGGACTTCCCCTGCCTGATGCTCACCCCCGAGTACTGCGCGCCCGAACGGCAGCAGGGCGGGCCGGCCAGCGACCGCAGCGACGATTTCGCGCTCGCGATCCTCGTCTACCAGCTCCTCACCGCGGGGAACCATCCGTTCGGCGGGATCCGGCACGACAGCGACTCCGACACCAGCGTCAAGGAGAACATCGCCTACAGCGCCTCCTATGTGGTGCGGCCCGAGGCGGTGACGGTGCCGCGCGGCATCATCGACCCGGCCGTCCTGCCGCCGTCGCTGCTGGAGCTGGCGCGGCGCGCGTTCGGTCCCGGGGTCGGCGACCCGTCGGCCCGCCCGAC
>NZ_BAAGZI010000573.1:0-2644 GCF_054778695.1 Actinocorallia lasiicapitis | reverse complement strand
GGGTGCCGGCCCGGCCGGAGTGGGCGGCGCCGACGAAGCCGGGCGCGCCGATCAGGATGGCCGGGCAGTCGGCGCCGAGCGCGCCCAGGGCCAGGCCCGGCTCCGAGGTGAAGATCGCGTCGCATTCGGGGAGGTCGTCCAGGGGGACGCGCTCGACCCGGGCGCTGTGGATCTGCCGCATGAACACCAGGCCGTCGACGCCCAGTTCGGCGGCGGTCCTGGCGCGGTTCCGGGCGACGGTGGCGGGTGCGTCGCCGACGTTCCCGCCGAGGTTGCGTCCGTCGTAGGGGCCGGTGCTGTAGCCGCCCGACCGGTCCGTGACGGCCGTGCCGATGCCAGAGATCATGCCCCCATCCTGCCGCAGCCGGACAAGGCCGTGCCGCCCGCCGCTCGGGGGAAGCGGGGGCGGCACGGGATCCGGGAGGGTCAGGCGGCTTTTCCCTGGAAGGGGAGGAAGCGGTCGGCTCGGTGGGGGCGGGCTTGGAGGTCGGTGGGCTCGACGGCGAGGAGGCGGTCGAGGCGGAAGGCGCGGATGCCGCGGCGCATCCGGCACCAGCCGACGAGATACCAGTGGTCGCCGTGGACGAGGGTGGTGACGGGCTCCACCTCGCGGTGGCTGATCCGGCCGGTCTCGTCGGCGTAGTGGACACGGACGACGCGCCGTTCGCTGATCGCGCTCGCCAGCACCTTGGCGCGGCGGGCGGTCTCGGCGTCGAGCGGGTCGATGAGGGTGGCGAAGGCGCGGGCCTCGATCACCCCGGCGTCGGCCAGGTGGGCGAGCGCGCGGCGGGCGGTGACGGACTGCGGGCCCGCGCCGAGATGGGCGAGCGAGAGGGCGAGGGCGGCGAGTTCGGCGGCGGACAGGTTCATGATCTCCATACCCGGGAGGGTCATCGTGTCCATGCCACCATATTAGCACAAATGTTCGATCAAGGCAGTCGGGGTACGGCCTCTAGCAGGGACTTCGTGTACTCGTGCCCCGGCTGTTCCATCACCTGTTCGACCGTCCCGGACTCCACGATCCGGCCCTCCCGCATCACCAGCAGCCGGTCGCACACATACCTCACGACCGCCAGATCATGGGAGATGAACAGCACCGCGAGACCCAGCTCCGCGCGCAGCTCCCGGACGAGGTTGAGCACCGCGCCCTGCACGGACACGTCCAGCGCCGAGGTGATCTCGTCGGCGATCAGCAGCTCGGGACCGGCCCCGAGCGCCCGCGCCATCGCGACCCGCTGCCGCTGCCCACCCGACAGCTCCCCCGGATACCGCCCGCCCAACGCCGGGTCGAGCCCCACGAGCTCCAGCAGCCGTCGCGCCTCAGCGGCCCGGTCGCCGCCCGTGACGCCCTCGACGACCGCCTTCCCGATCTTCAACCGGGGGTTGAGCGACGCGTACGGATCCTGGAAGACGAGCTGCGCCCCGCGCCTCCTCAGCCCCGTGACGCTCCCCCGGTACGGCAGGAGCCCCACCAGTGCGCGAGCCACGCTCGACTTGCCCGATCCCGACTCGCCGACCAGGCCGACGATCTCCCCCGCCGCCACTTCGAAGCACACACCGTCGACCGCACGGAACCTCCCGAAATCCACACACAGGTTCTCGACCTTCATGCCGATACCTCTCCTTCGGCCGCCGCTCCATGGCCTCGCTCGCCCGGGGGCAGGGGATGCCAGCAGGCGAGCCCCGAGACGAGCGGCGGCCGGGTGGCGCACCGCGCGGTGACGTGGGGGCAGCGCGGGGCGTACGCGCAGCCGTCGGGAAGGTGGCCGGGGGCGGGCTGGCGGCCGGTGATGGTGGCCAGGGGCAGGTGGCGGGGGGTGGACAGATCGGGGAGGGCGGCCACCAGGGCCCGGGTGTAGGGGTGGCGGGCCTCGCGCAGGGCGGTGACGGGCAGATCTTCGACGACGCGTCCCGCGTACATGACCAGGACGCGGGTGCAGAGCGTCGCGACGACGGCCAGATCGTGGGAGATGAGCAGGACGGCCGTGCCGGTCTCGGCGTTGACGTCGCGGAGCAGGTCGAGGACTCGGCGCTGCACGGTGACGTCGAGCGCCGTCGTCGGTTCGTCGGCCACCAGCAGGCGGGGCGCGCCCATCAGGCCCATCGCGATGACGGCCCGCTGCCGCATCCCGCCCGAGAACTGGTGGGGGCGCTGCCGTGCCCTGGCGGCGGGGTCGGGGATCCGGACCCGGGCCAGCCGGTCCACGGCCCGCGACCACGCGTCCTTCCGGGAAGCGCTCTGGTGGGTGGTGGCGATCTCGGCGAGCTGGGTGCCGACGCGCAGCGCCGGGTTGAGCGCCGACTGCGGATCCTGGAAGACCATCGCGAGCCCGGTGCCGAGCTCGCGGCGGCTGAGGCCGTCCAGCGGACGGCCGTCCAGGGTGATCAGCCCGGAGACCCGCCCGGGATGGGGGACGAGCCCGCCGATCGCCAGGGCCGTCAGGGATTTGCCGCTGCCGGACTCGCCGACCAGCCCGACGAGCTCGCCGGGGGCGAGGTCGAAGGACACGTCGCGGACGGGGGTGACCGCGCCGAACGCGACCGTCAGATTCCGGACGGAAAGGGCCGTCCCCTCGGGGAGCGGGCCGGGCGCGGGGAGGGTTGCGCGGTCCGCCGCCGCAGGGGGCGGCGGGGTTCTGGCGGC
>NZ_BAAGZI010000572.1:0-2679 GCF_054778695.1 Actinocorallia lasiicapitis | reverse complement strand
CCGCCGAGCCGGGCCGACGCGTCCGCGCTACCGCCCTTCGATCAGGCGCTCGCCCTGGTCAACGCGTGCGCCGAGCCCGTCAGCCGAAGGATCTCCTGGACGGCCGAAGGCCCGCGCGCCCTGTCAGGGCCCGCGGACCGTGACGTCCGGGCCGTCCTCGCCGACGCCGCGATCGACTTCTTCACCGGCCCCGACCTGGCCGAGCTGCGGGTCTGCCCCGCGCCGCGCTGCGTCCTGTACTTCCTGAAACGCCATCCCAAGCAGGAGTGGTGCTCGGTGGCCTGCGGCAACCGAGCGCGCGCCGCCCGCTACTACGCCCAGCACAAGGACGATTCCCCGATTCCGGGCGGCCGTTAAGCGCGGGCCACCGGACGGTCGAACAGGCTGATCAGCCGCGGCCCCGTGTACCCGAGCCGGTCCAGCAGGCGGGCCGTTTCGGGGCCGGTCAGACGGTCGTCGGGCTCGCGTTTCAGGAGTCCGTCTATGACCGGGCGGAGCGGGCCCGCGTTGGCGGGCGGCGCGTAGTCGTCCACCAGGATCGCCAGCATCGAGGCGAGCGCCCCCGCCCGGCGGTACGGGGCGCGGCCCTCGACCGAGGCGTACAGGGTCGCGCCGAGCGACCACAGGTCGGACGCCTCGGTCTGCTCGCGGGCGCACGCCTGCTCCGGCGAGATGTAGGAGGGCGAGCCCTCCAGGGTCTGTTTGGCCAGGTCGTCGGTTCTGACCGCGAGCCCGAAATCGGTGAGGACGATCCGCCCGTCGGCGCGGACGAGGATGTTCCCCGGTTTCACGTCGCGGTGCAGCAGCCCCCTGGTGTGCGCGGCGCGCAGCACGCCCAGCACCTGGCGGCCGATCTCCGCGGCCTGGCGCGGGCTCAGCGGCCCGTGCTCGTCGATGACTTGCTGGAGGGTCGGCGCGTCGATGTACTCCATCACCAGCCAGGGCCGGCCCGCCGCGATGATCACATCGTGGACGGCCGCGACGCCCGCGTGGCAGAGCTTCGCCATCGCGCGCGCCTCCTGGGTCAGCAAACGGCAGAGCCGGCGGCGTTCGTCGTCGTCGGAGCCCGCAGGAAGCAGGATCTCCTTGACGGCCACCGGCCGGTCGAGCACTTCGTCGTGGGCGCGCCACACCACGCCCATTCCTCCGCGACCGGCCTCGTCCAGCAGCCGGTAGCGCCCTGAGACAAGAATCGGACGACCCCCTTGGTTGCCGGACCACCTGTCGGGTCCCCTGCTAGCCTCTGTGCCCGTTTTGGACATCCGAAACGTCTGCGTCCCGGGCAAGTTTCGGCAAGGACTTCCGACGTCCCAGCCAGCAGGCCCAGACGACCCCGCCGAGCGGGATCTCGATGATGTGGGTGAAGAAGCTGTAAAGGACGACCGCGGTCGCCGCGACGGAGCCGTCGACCCCGAAATGGACGAGCAGCGCCGCCGTGCCCGTCTCGGTGATCCCCGAGCCGCCGGGGGTGACGACGGCGCTGGTCAGCACCCGGTTGAGCGCGAACACGGCCAGGGTCTCGGCGACGCGCAGGGTGTCGCCCGCCGCCCACAGGCACCCGTACAGCAGGACCCCTTGCAGGAACATGTAGCCGGCCATGCCGAGCGTCAGGGTCCGCCACCCCGACGACAGGACGCCGAGGGTCTCGGCGCGGACCTTCAGCAGCGACGATCCGGCCTTGCGGAGCAGATCGCCCGGCCGGTGCGGCAGCCGCCCGGCGAGCGCCTGCTGCCGGGCGTCGACCCAGCGGGCGGCGGGCTCCCAGCGCAGCGCGACGGCGATGAGGAGCGCGACCCCGATCAGGGTCAGCCCCGCGGTGCCCGCCGCGACGGTCAGTTCGCGGTTCGGCAGCCGTCCGATCGACAGCAGCGCCAGGATCCCGAACGCGGGCAGCAGCAGCCGCGCGAACACGTTCCAGATCCCGCTGACCAGCGTCGACACGGTGATCGCCGGCAGGGTGAAGCCCCAGCCGGTGGCCATGGTGAAGGTCGCGGCGACCCCGACGGCCCCGCCGAACGGCAGCAGGTTGCTGACCCCGCTGCCCGCCGCGTTGAGCATGAAGGCCCGGCCGTGCGACAGCCCCGGCAGCGACGCCGTCAGCACGAACGTGTACGCGCCGAGCCCCGCGATCCACAGGACGGCCAGCAGCCCGATCTTCCACGGGTCGATCGCGCCGAACCGGTCGAAGATCTCTCCCCAGCGGACCCCGATGAGCCGCGGCATCAGCAGCAGCAGCCCGACGGCCAGCGCCAGCGACGCCACCGACAGCAGCGCCCTGCCCCAGGAGTTCAGCCGCACGGAGGCCGGCGGACGTAGTACTCCGTCCCGAACATGGCCCGGAACAGGGGCAGCGGCAGGCGGCGGCAGACGCCGAGGGTACGGAGTCCGCCGCCGGCCTGGGTGGCGTGCGCGGCCATGCTGGCCCGCTTGGCGCGGGCGTGCGGGCGGACGTCGACCCGGTGTGTGATCTTCGAGCTCGGGGTGTATGCCCGCCTCCACTTCGACAGCGGCGGCGCCCACAGCAGCGGGCGCAGCCAGCGCAGGATCCGGTCCCGGTCGGCGGTGGCCTCCAGGACGAGCGGGGTCCCGGCGAGCCGGGCCGCCTCGACGCCGACCCGGTGCACCTGCACGTGGTCGGGGTGCCCGTAGCCGCCCGCCGGGTCGTAGACGGTGAGCAGG
>NZ_BAAGZI010000571.1:0-2692 GCF_054778695.1 Actinocorallia lasiicapitis | reverse complement strand
TACGACCAGGCGACCGCCTGGTCCCACCACGGCTACGACCTCACCGCTTGACATCCAACCTCCAGGGATGTCTGACCAGTGTGTCGGTATGGACTCCCGGCAGCCGCTGGGACATGAGGGGCAGCGTCCAAGGTCATCCAGCAGGGGAGAGCCGACCGCACCTTGACGGCAGGCCGCTGGGCGGCTGGGCTTCTCCGTAGCATCCGTAGACGAACGCGGCGTGATCGGGGAGGGTTTATGCGGGGTGGGATCAAGGCGGCGCTGCTCGGGGTGGAGGGCGGGGAGGATCCTTATGGGGCTTATGCACGGTTGCGGGGGGAGGGGGCGGTGGTGCGGGTGGCCCTTCGGGAGGGGCTGGATTGCTGGGTGGTCACCCGGTATGCGGAGGCCAGGGCGGTGTTGGAGGATCGGCGGTTCAGCCGGGATCCCCGGGTGGCAGGGGAGGCTTGGCGGGAGGCCGATCGGGGGCGGCCACTGGAGGACGGCGCTGATCTCGGCGTCCATCTGCTGACGCGGGAACCACCCGACCACACCAGACTGCGACGGCTCGTGGGCCACGCGTTCCGCCACCGGCGGGCCGAACGGTACCGGCCCCGGATCCAGCAGCTCGCCGACGAACTCCTCGACCAACTGCTCCGCCACGACCAGGCCGACCTCGTCGCCGGATACGCCTACCCGCTCGCCACCACCGTCATCTGCGAGATCCTGGGACTGCCCGCCGCCGACGGCCCCCTGTTCCGCCAATGGACGTCCAACGCCCTCCCCGGCCAGCCGACGACCAGCCCCGCCACCTACCTGCACACCGCCATCGCCGACAAACGACGCACCCCCGCAGACGACCTCCTCACCGAACTCATCGCCGCCACCGACCAAGGCCGGATGAGCGAAACCGAACTCCAATCCATGACGTTCCTGCTGATCGTGGCCGGTCACGAAGGCTCCGTCGCCCTCATCGCGAACTCCGTCGTCAGCCTCCTGCGCCACCCCGACCAGATCGCCCTCCTCGAACGCCCCGACGACACCGCCCTCGACGAGTTGTTCCGCTACGACGGCCCCATGGAACTGGCGGCCTGGCGGTTCCCGACCGAACCGGTGGAAATCGGCGGCGTCCGCATCCCCGCCGGAGCCCCGGTCATGATCGCCCTGGCCGCGGCCCACCACGACGACCGCCACTACCCCCGCCCCGACCACCTCGACCTGACACGCGCCGAACCCGACCATCTCGGCTTCGGCCACGGGCTCCACTACTGCGTCGGCGCCCCCCTCGCCAGAGCGGAAGCCGACATCGCACTCAAAACCCTCTTCCGCCGCGCCCCCGGCCTCACCCTCGCCGTCCCCCACACCGAACTGAAAAGACAGCCCAGCCTTCTGGTCCGCGGGCTCCACGAACTTCCCGTCCGCTTCACTCGCCGAGGGCTTCCCTGAGGATCCGGTCGGCCAGCTCCTCGTAGTGGGGGAAGCCGAGGTGGGCGGCGAGGGAGCGGGCGTGCCGGGCGACGGTCTCGGCGGGCCGTCCGGCGTGGTGGAGGGCGCGGGCCAGATGGCAGGCGTTCACCGCCTGGAGGTAGTCGAGATCGAGGTCCTCGCTGAGGGCCTGGCTCTGCCGGTGGGTGATGATGGCCCGGTCGGGCAGCCCTGACGCGAGGAGGACCGCGCCGAGCCCGACCAGGGTCTGGGCGCGGCCGACCCGGTCCCCCGACCGGTCGGCGAGGGTGAGGGCGCGTTCGCATCCGGCGAGCGCGTCGGCGGTCCGTCCCAGCTCGAGCTGGGTGCGGGACAGGTTCCCGAGCACTTTCGCCTCCTCCGACATGTTGTGTTCGCGGTTGAGTGCCAACGCCTCCTCGTACAGTGCGACGGCCCGGTGCCAGTCGGTGTCGCGGGCCGCGAGGATCGCCGCGACGTTCAGTAGCTGCGCGAGGACGACCGGTTCGGCCAGGTCGCGGGCGACGGCGAGTCCTGCGGTGATCTGGGCGGCGCCGTCGTCGTGGCGGCCGATCTGCAGGAGCGCTCCGCCGAGCATGTAGCGGAGCCTGGCTTCGGCCCGCGCGTCACCGGCCGGGCTGACGGCGTCCAGGAGCGGGGGCGCGAACGCGGCGACCTCGCGCCACCCGAACATCGCCTCGATGGCCGGTTCCAGTCCGTAGAGGGTGGTGGCGGTGGAGACGGCCAGGTCGGGACGGTCGCGCGTCACCTGCCGGACCAGTTTCCACCAGCCGCCGATCTCCCGCGCCGCCCAGCGCCGGGCCTCGGCGGGGCCGGTGAGGACGGGCGCGGGACGCGGCCCGGACGGGAGCAGCCCGATCACGGCGTGGCCGGGACGGAGCCGCCGATACGACTCGGCCGCCACGCCGTCCCAGAACTCCAGGAGCCGGTCGACGGGCCCGCGCCGGCACTCCGCCACCTCCCGCGCGAACAGCCTGAGCAGGTCGTGGTACCCGTAACGTCCGGGTTCGGCGCTTTCGAGCAGGTGGACGTCGGCCAGTGATTCGAGGAGCGCTTCGGTCTCCGGTTCGGGCCGGTCGAGGACGGCGGCGGCCGCGGCCAGCGGAAGGTCGTCGGCGTCGGCCACCGCGAGCAGGGCGAACGCGCGGGCCTGCTCGGGGTCGAGCTGGTCGTGGCCGAGCCGGAAACTCTCCTCGACGGCGAGCCCCGGCGCGCGCAGTTCGCTGAGCGGCCGTTCCCCCGACAGCCG
>NZ_BAAGZI010000570.1:0-2707 GCF_054778695.1 Actinocorallia lasiicapitis | reverse complement strand
GAGTGCTCACTCACCAGCGGCTACCAGGCACCGAGTCTGCCAGTGAGGCTCACCCGGTAGCTCCCATTAGGGGGTGGTGAGGGGGTGGTCGGCGACGTCGTAGCGGCGGACGTAGGCCGACAGGAACGCCTGGATGCTGGCGCCCGCGGGCAGGGCGAGGAGCGCTCCCGGCGCGCCGAACAGGGCGGCCCCGCCCAGGACCAGCGCGAACGCGACGGCGGGATGCATGTCCATCGACCGGGCGGTGATCTTGGGTTGCAGGACGTAGTTCTCGAACTGCTGGTAGGCGACGATGAACAGCAGGGTCCACAGGGCGGTGGCCGGAGACTGGGCGAGGGCGACCAGCACGGGCACGATCCCGGCGATGTAGGTGCCGACGGTGGGCACGAACTGGGACACCAGCCCGACGAACAGGCCGAGGGTGACGGCGTTGGGAACGCCCAGGAGGCTGAGGGCGGTGGTGTGGGCGGCGGCCGACACCACGGCGAGCAGGGCGCGGGAGTACAGGTAGCCGCCGGTCTTGTCGACGGCGATCTCCCAGGCGCGCAGCACGTCGAGCTGGCGCTGGGGCGGCAGCAGGGCACAGACGGCGCGGCGCAGTCGGGGCCCGTCGGCGGCGAAGTAGAAGGTGAACAGGATCAGCCCGAGCCCCTGGAACAGGATGCCCAGGGCGTGGGTGCCGATCCCCCACACGTTCCCGGCGATCAGGGAGAGCTGGCCGGTGGCCACCGACTGGAGGCTGGTCAGGCGGCGGGTGATGTCGCGGGGCGACAGCTCGGTGTGGAAGGTCTGGTTGACCCATTCCACGATGGCGAGGCCGGTGCGGGGCGCGTTGTTGACCATGTTGGTGATCTGGTCGACCAGCAGGGTGCCGAGCAGGGCGAGGAACGCCCCGGCGGCCCCGGCGAGCAGAATGAAGATCATTCCGGTGGCCAGTCCGCGGGACATGCCGCGTGAGGCGAGGTAGTTGACGGCCGGTTCGATGGCGAACGCCAGGAACAGCGCCATCAGCACGAGGGTGAGGAGCCCTTGGAGCCGTTCCAGCGCCCACAGCCCGGCCAGGAACACCAGAACGGTCGCCCCGGCCAGCACGAACGCCCGTGGCAGCCACGACGGCATCCGCTCCCCCATGGGTGTGACGGTACTGGTGGCAGGTGGCGGGGGGCACGTCAACTCACCGGCTGAGAAGGTTCGGGTGCCGCGGGTGGCCACAGTCACAGGCGGGAACGTCCGAGATGCGGGAGGATGTCAGGTGTGAATCGGAGATTGCTGCGAGTGGGGGTACGCCTGCATCCCGACAAGGGGATGTTCCGGACGCATGATCTGGGTGCGGATCCGTCGGGCCTGCAGGCGCCGCCGCCACCGGGCCGGCACCTGGTGAGCGTCGGGTACGACCAGATGTGGATCGGCAGCCTCCAGGACGATGTGGAGATCACGTTGCTGCTGGAGGAGTGGGACGCCGAGCCGCCGTCCTCACCCGGCCAGTGGGACGAGGAGGCGTTCACCGAGCTGTACCTGCGCGGCGCGGTCGCGGTGACGGCGGCCACGGGCGAACCGGTGCTGCACGGAGTGCGGCTGGCCGCGGGGGTGGGCCGCTACCATCTCGCGATCCGGGCCCGGCACCGCACCGAGATCGCCCGGCTCTACGACGAGCTGCTGGACCGGCACCGCGACACCTTCTCCGCGGAGTTCCAGGCGGAGCTGCGCAAGCTGGAGGGGATCGAGCACTACCTGGTGCAGTTGTGGCCGGCGACGCCGACGGGCCCCCAGCGGATCCTGCCGGATTCGCCGATCTGACCTCGCGATCTGACCTTGCGATGAGAAAGGGCGCCTCCGCTGGGAAGGCGCCCTTTTCCGTGATCAGTGCGGGAGTTCCTGGGCGACCCCGTCGAGGTCGGCGGTGCCGAGAGTGAAACCGCGTTCGCCGAGGACGGCGACCGTGGCGTCGGCCTGGCCGAGGTGGTGGGTGCAGGCGCGGTCGAGGTAGGCCTCCACCAGGCGGGCGTTGACGAGACGGCCGCGGCCGGGCAGGGCCGCGAGGTCGCGGCGGGCGATCGGCCAGGCGTCGTCGGTGAGGCCGACGTACCGTTCCTCGGCGAGCAGGGTGAGCAGCGCGACCCTGGTGTCGCCTCGGGTCAGGTCGGGCAGCCGGACGGTGCGGAAGTCGCTGACCAGGTCGGGGTGGCGGTCGCGGAGCTCGTCGAACCGTTCCGGGGCGCACGACGCGACGAGCGTCGTGGTGGTGACGCCCTCGGCGCGGGCCCGGTAGAGGGCGCGGGCGTAGGCCGCGCCCCGGGTGTCGTCCAGGAGCAGTTCGTCGAGGCCCTCGAGCAGGACGGTGTGGCCGGTGTGCCGTTCCAGAAGGGTTTCCAGGCCGTCGGGGCCCTGGTCGCGGATGTCCTCCGGGTGCAGGGTGCGGACCCGTTCCTCGCTGAACCCCACCTCGGCGAGGGCGCGGGCGATGATCCGGGTGAGGCGGCGCTGGCCACTGGACGGGGCGCCGACCAGCAGGACGGCGGGGGCGGAGGCGCTGGAGACCTCCTGGCCCTTGAGCTGCTGGGCCCACTTGCCGCGGCGGCGGACCTCGGTGACGACGCGTTCGGCGTCGTCGGCGCCGCACAGGAACCGGATCCCGTACAGCTCGAACGTCCTGCCGCCCTCACCCGCGGGAGGGGCGGGGGCGGGGACGGGCGGGGCCGCGGGCGGC
>NZ_BAAGZI010000569.1:0-2710 GCF_054778695.1 Actinocorallia lasiicapitis | reverse complement strand
GGCGGCGGGGTGTTGCGCAGCCCGATGCCGGGCGCGGTCCTGGCCGTCAAGGTGCCCGAGGGCGACGTCGTCGCCGAAGGGCAGCCGGTCGTGATCGTCGAGGCGATGAAGATGGAGCACACCGTCACCGCGGGCGTCGCGGGCACGGTGACGAGCCTGCCCGCGCGGGTCGGCGCGCAGGTCGCGCTGGACGCGGTGCTCGCCGAGATCACCCCGGACGGGGGCGTGTGATGGAGCTTCCCGAGAGCGTCACCATCTACGAGGTCGGGGCGCGGGACGGCCTGCAGAACGAGTCCGCGATCGTGCCCGTCGAGATCAAGGCCGAGTTCCTCGACCGGCTGGCCGGCGCGGGGCTCACCACGATCGAGGCGACCAGCTTCGTCCACCCCAAGTGGGTGCCGCAGCTCGCCGACGCCGCCGACCTGCTCGCCCGGCTCGACCGGCGGCCCGGCGTGAACTACCCGGTGCTGGTGCCGAACGAGCGCGGGCTCGACCGGGCCCTCGAAGCGGGCGTCGCCGAGATCGCGATCTTCGGCAGCGCGACCGAGACCTTCGCCCGCAAGAACCTCAACCGCTCCCTGGACGAGCAGTACGCGATGTTCGCGCCGACCGTCGAACGGGCACTGCGCGAAGGGCTGCGCGTGCGCGCCTACCTGTCGATGTGCTTCGGCGACCCGTGGGAGGGCGACGTGCCGGTCCCGCAGGCCGTCGCGGCGGGCACCCGGCTGCTGGAGATGGGCTGCTACCAGCTCAGCCTCGGCGACACCATCGGCGTCGGCACGCCCGGCCGCGTCCAGGAGCTGATCGCCGCGTTCGGCGCGCCCGGCCGGCTCGCCGTGCACTTCCACGACACCTACGGGCAGGCCCTGGCCAACACCCTGGCCGCCCTCCAGTCCGGGGTGACCACGGTCGACTCCTCGGCGGGCGGCCTCGGCGGCTGCCCGTACGCCGAGAGCGCCACCGGCAACCTCGCCACCGAGGACCTCGTTTGGATGCTGGACGGACTCGGCGTCCGGCACGGGGTCGACCTCGACTCGCTCATCTCCACCAGCGTCTGGATGGCGGCGGCGCTCGGCCGTCCCTCCCCCTCACGCGTCGTCACCGCAAGGAGCCCCAAATGATCGACTTTTCGCTGACCGACGAGCAGACGGCGCTCAAGGAGAGCGTGACGGAGTTCGCGCAGAAGGCCGTCGCGCCCGTCATCGCCGATCTGTACGAGAAGCAGGAGTTCCCGTACGAGATCGTCGCGGGGATGGGCCGGATGGGGCTGTTCGGGCTGCCGTTCGACGAGGAGCACGGCGGCATGGGCGGCGACTACTTCGCGCTCTGCCTCGCCCTGGAGGAGCTGGCGCGGGTCGACTCCTCGGTCGCGATCACGCTCGAGGCCGGGGTGTCGCTCGGCGCGATGCCGATCTACAAGTACGGCACCGAGGAGCAGAAGCGGACGCTGCTCCCCCAGCTCGTCAGCGGTGCGAAGCTCGCGGCGTTCGGGCTGACCGAGCCGGGCGGCGGCTCCGACGTGCCCGGCGGGATGCGCACCACCGCGCGGCTCGACGGCGACGAGTGGGTCATCAACGGCTCCAAGGCGTTCATCACCAACTCGGGCACCGACATCACCGCCTTCGTGACGGTCACGGCGCTGACCGGCGAGAACGAGATCTCGACGATCATCGTCCCGAACGGCACGCCCGGGTTCACGGTCGCGCCGAAGTACTCCAAGGTCGGCTGGAACTGCTCCGACACCCACGAGCTGTCCTTCGCCGACGTCCGGGTGCCGGCCGCGAACCTGGTCGGGGAGCGGGGCCGCGGCTACGCCCAGTTCCTGCGCACCCTCGACGAGGGCCGGATCGCCATCGCGGCCGTCTCGGTCGGGCTCGCCCAGGGCTGTGTGGACGAGTGCCTGCGCTACGTCAAGGAGCGGGTCGCGTTCGGCCACGCCATCGGCACCTACCAGGCCATCCAGTTCAAGATCGCCGAGATGGAGGTGCGGACCTTCACCGCCCGCGCCGCCTACTACGCGGCCGCCGCGAAGATGCTGGCCGGCGAGCCGTTCAAGAAGGAGGCCGCGATCGCGAAGCTGGTCGCGTCCGAGGCCGCGATGGACAATGCCCGCGACGCCACCCAGATCTTCGGCGGCTACGGCTTCATGAACGAGTTCGCCGTCGGCCGCTTCTACCGCGACGCCAAGATCCTGGAGATCGGCGAGGGCACCACCGAGGTCCAGAAGATGATCATCGCTCGGCAGCTCGGGGTCGGCGCGTGATCTCCCTGATCCGTGACGCCCACGTCGCGCAGATCGTCCTCGACCGGCCGGAGGCGCACAACGCCCTGTCCACCGAGATGGCGCGCGAACTGGCGGCCGTCTGCGCCGAGACGGCCGCCGATCCCGGGATCCGGGCGGTCGTGCTGGCCGCCAACGGGACGAAGGCGTTCTGCGTCGGCGCCGACCTCAAGGAGCGGGCGTCCATGTCGGACGCCGACCTGCTCGCCCAGCGGCCGTTCTTCCGGGCCGCGTTCGGGGCGGTCCTGAACCTGCCGCAGCCGACGGTCGCGGCCGTGCACGGCTACGCCCTCGGCGGCGGCTGCGAGTTCGCGCTGTCCTGCGATCTGATCGTCGCCGACGAGACGGCCGTGTTCGGCCTGCCCGAGGTGGCGGTCGGGCTGGTGCCCGGCGGCGGCGGCACCCAGCTCGCGCTGCGCAGGCTCGGCC
>NZ_BAAGZI010000568.1:0-2717 GCF_054778695.1 Actinocorallia lasiicapitis | reverse complement strand
CCGCGCCCCGGCTGCTCCCGCCGCCGCTGCGCGGCCCGTTCGCCGCGGGCGCGTCCTGGACGCTCGCGCGGGTGGGTCACTGGTACAACCACGGCCAGATCATCATGCCCAAGCGCGGCGGCGACCTGCCGATCTGGGACACCAAGACCTATCTGCCGCGGCCCCGGCTCGCCGAGGGCGACGGCCCCTTCCTGCGCTTCCGCCGCTGGGCCGAGCGCTTCTACCCCGACGGCGCACCGGCCGCCGAAATCCCCCCGGCCCGGGCGGAGGCCCGGCTCACGTCCAGCGCAGGAGGCTGATCCATGCTCCGCCGCCAGAAGAACCGGAACTACTCCGTCCCCATCGAGGACCGGATCACGCCCTACAGCCCGGCGGAGTCACCGCTCCCGAACCCGGACGGCTGGTTCTGCCTGGGCGCGTCCCGGGACGTCCCACCGGGTTCGGTCGCCACCCGAAGGCTGCTGGAGCAGGACGTCGTGCTCTGGCGGACCCGGTCGGGGAAGCTGGTCGCCAACCGTCCGTACTGCCCGCATCTGGGCGCCCATCTCGGCCAGGGCGGGACGGTCAGGGGCGACGACCTCGTCTGCCCGTTCCACGAGTTCGCCTTCAACCCCGAAGGCGCGTGCGTGCGCAACGCCTACGGCACCCGCCCGCCGGCCAGGGCCCGGCTGACCACGCTGCCGGTCGAGGAGATCAACGGGCTGATCTTCGTCTGGCACCACCACGCGGGCGCCGCGCCGGACTGGCGGATCCCCGAACTGCCCACCGACGGGTACTCGGCGCCGCACGTCAGCATCACCGAGTCGGCCGGCCATCCGCAGGAGGTGATGGAGAACGCCATCGACACCGGCCACCTCAACACGCTGCACCGGCCCGTCATGACCGGCGGAAGCGCCGCCGTGCCGTTCCAGGACCACGGCCGGAGCTGCTCCACGACCCTGCGGCTGGCCGCGATCATCCCGCTGACCGGCCGGACCTACACCGCCGACTACGCGATCGCGATCCACGGCGTCGGCTATCTGGTCGGCGACATCCCGCTCAGGTTCGGCATCGGCCTGCGGGTCTACGCGCTGCCCGTGGTGATCGGCCCGTGGCGGATGCAGGTGCGGTGGGCCGCCAGCGCCCGGGTCCCCGCGCCCCGGCTGCTCCCGCCGCCGCTGCGCGGCTGGTTCGCCACCGGAGCGTCCCGGCTGCTGGCCCGGCTCACCCACTGGTTCAACCACAAGCGGTTCCTGATGCCGGAGCGCGGCGGCGACCTGCCGGTGTGGGGGGCCAAGACCTACCTGCCCAGGCCGCGGCTGGCCGAAGGCGACGGCCCGCTCATGCGCTACCGCCGCTGGACCACCCAGTTCCTCCCCGAACCCGCCGTCGAACCCGCCGTCCAGACCGCCGCCGAGCAGAGGAGCGGCCTTGAAGCACACCGCTGACGCGGCCCTCCCGCCGCTGTGGTCACCGATCCCCGTGGAGATCCACCCCCAGGCCGACCTGATCAACGAGCGGACCAACCGCTGGCTGCTCGACCACCGGGTCGTCGCCAGGGACGAGGAGCACCGCGAGCGGCTGACCACCTACGGTCTCGGCTACATCGCCGCGATGTTCTTCCCGCACGCCGACCTGGAACGGGCGCAGCTCGGCGCCGACCTGATCTGCGCGTGGGGTTTCCCCGTCGACGACCTGATCGACGACATCGCCCAGGACTCCGACGAGGTCGTGCTGCGGCTCAACAGCCTCCTGCGGCTGCTGGACGCCCCCGGCTGCCCGCCCCTGGACGACGACCCGCTCGCCGCCGCCTGGTGCGAGGCGCGGGAGCGGCTGCTGCGCCTGGCCACCCCGGCGCAGATCGTCCGGCACGCCGAGAGCTGGCGGCTGTGGTTCTTCGGCGGCGCGTGCGAGCGGGCCCAGCGCACCCTCGGCGGGGTCCCCGGGCTGGCGGAGACCGTGACCGTCAAGCTGTACGGGGTCGGGGCCGCGGTGCCGATGACCTACTGCGAGATCGCGGGCGGCTACCGGCTCGACGCCGACGAGCTCGCCCTGCCGGCCGTCAGGGCGCTCGGCGAGATGATGTGGATCCTCTGCAACTGGGACAACGACATCTTCTCCCTGCCGCGCGACCTGACCAACGGCATCGGCGACAGCAACCTGATCACGATCCTGGCCCGCCGCGACGGCGTCGGCGTCCGGCAGGCCGTCGCCACCGCGCTGACGATGCGGAACCAGGTGATGGCGCTCTTCCTGCGGCTCCGCGCCGAGCTGGCGCCGCAGGTCTCCCCGCAGACACGGCTCTACCTGCGTGACGTCGGCCTGCACATCGCGGCCTACACGCGGTTCTGGCACCACAGCAGCCGGGAGAAGATCGAGGTCGATCCGCGTTACGCGGGCCTGCTCCCGGAGATCACGGTCGACACGTCACCCGACGGAGTCGAGCTCGGCGCGCCGCTCCCCATCCCGGCGATCGCCTGGTGGTGGGAGTGCCTGGCCGGATCGAGCACCGCCGTCCCGGCCGGAAAAGGGAGGTAGCGCCGTGTCGCTTCTCGAACTGCCGCCGCGCGGGCGGCTCGTCCACGATCTCCGCGAGCGGCTGGCCGGCCATCTCGCCGGGCTGGTCACCGCGGAGGGCGCCGTGCCGGGCCACTGCCGGGGCCGGGTCCTGGAGACGGCGCTGACCCTGCGGCTGATCGCGCTGACGGGGGAGCGGGACGGGGACGCCGTCGCGCTGG
>NZ_BAAGZI010000567.1:0-2724 GCF_054778695.1 Actinocorallia lasiicapitis | reverse complement strand
GCTCGCCGCCGCCGACCGCTGGGCCGCCGAGGAGGGCGCCGACACCGCCGCGAGCACCCAGGTGAAGGCGATCACGGACGCGCTGCTGGGCATCGAACTCTGATCTTCTAGGATGGGAGGCATCATGAGCCTTCCGCTAGGGACCCGCGCTTGCTAGAGGTCCTTCTCCTGGCCGCCGCGATCGGGCTGATCGCGTTGAACGGCCTGTTCGTCGCCGCCGAGTTCAGCCTCATCACCGTCGACCGGGCCACCGTCGAGGCCAGGGCCGACCTCGGCGGCAAGGCCGCCGCCCGGGTCCTCAACAGCCTCAGGACCCTCACCTTCCAGCTGTCGGGCGTCCAGCTCGGCATCACCGTCACCTCGCTGCTCGTCGGCTACCTCGCCCAGCCTTCGCTGGCGAGCCTGCTGGAGCGCACCGGCTGGATCGGCGCCGCCGTCGCCACCGCGATCGCGCTGCTGACCGCCACCCTCACCCAGATGCTCTTCGGCGAACTCGTCCCGAAGAACCTCGCGATCGCCAGGCCCTACCCCGTCGCCGCGGCCGTCACCACCCCGGTGCAGCTCTTCGCGAAGATCGGACGGCCCGTCATCGCGTTCTTCAACGGGGTCGCCAACCGGGTGGTGCGCGGCCTCGGCATCGAACCGCAGGAGGAACTGGCCTCGGCCCGCTCCCCGCAGGAGCTCGCCTCCCTGGCCCGGCGGTCCGCGGAGGCCGGAACCCTGCCCGACCGGGTCGCCTCCCTCGTCCACCGCACCCTGACGTTCGGCGACCGCACCGCGGGCGACGTGATGACGCCCCGCTCCCGGATGCACATGCTCGACGCCCGGGACCCCGTCACCGAACTGCTGAAGCAGGCCAGGCTGCACGGCCACAGCCGCTTCCCCGTCTACCGCGACGGCCCCGACGACATCATCGGCCTCGTCCACCTCCGCCAGGCCATCGCCGTGCCCGCCGACCGCCGCAGGACGGTCAAGGTCGGCGACATCGCGGTCGCGCCCGCACGCGTCCCGGAGACCCTCGCGCTGGAGAAGCTGTTCCCCAGTATGCGGGAGCGGAACGTGCACCTGGCCGTCGTCATCGACGAGTACGGCGGCACCGCCGGCATGGTCACCGCGGAAGACCTCCTGGAGGAACTGGTCGGCGAGGTCCGCGACGAACACGACCAGGACCGCGCGCCCCTGGTGAAGATCCGCGACGGGGTGTGGGAGCTCAGCGGGCTGCTCCGTCTCGACGAGGTCGCCGAACAGCCCGGCGTCATGCTCCCCGAAGGCCCCTACGACACCGTCGCGGGACTGCTCGTCCACGGGCTCGGCCGGCTCGCCCTGCTCGGCGACACGGTCGTCGTCGGCGAGCGGCCCGAGCACCGGCCCGTCCGCCTCACCGCCGCCCGTATGGACGGCCGCCGCGTCGACCGCGTCATCCTGGAGCTCCTGCCGTGACAGCCATCGCCATCGCGGTCCTGCTGGTGTTCGCCAACGCGTTCTTCGTGGCGGCGGAGTTCGCGCTCATCGCGACCCGCCGCAGCCAGATCGAGCCGCTCGCCGAATCGGGCAACCGCCGCGCCAGGACCACCCTGAGCGCCATCGACAACGTGACCCTGATGCTCGGCGGCGCCCAGCTCGGCATCACCGCCTGCTCGCTCGGGCTCGGCGCGACCGGCGAACCGGCCGTCGCCCACTTCCTGGAGGCGCCCTTCCACGCCGTCGGAATGCCCGAAGGGATGATCCATACGGTGTCGTTCGCGATCGCCCTGGCGATCGTGGTGTTCGTGCACATGGTGCTCGGCGAGATGGTGCCGAAGAACGTCGCCCTCGCCGGACCCGAACGGGCCGCGCTGCTGCTCGCACCGCCGCTCGCACTGATCGTCCGGCCGCTCAGCCCCCTCATCACCCTGCTGAACTCCGTGTCGGCGCTGCTGCTGAAAGCGTTCGGGATCACCCAGGCCAAGGGCGTCACCTCGGCGTTCACCCGCGAGGAGGTGTCCGCGCTGGCCGCCGAGTCACGCGGCGCCGGGCTCCTCGACGAGGAGGACCACGCCCTGCTGTCCGGGGCGCTCGCCATCGAGGACAAGACCGCCGCCGAGGTCGCCGTGCCCGCCCGCGACATCCAGACCGTCGCCGCGTCGGTGACCCTCGGCGAACTCGAACGGCTCGTCACCGCCACCGGATTCTCCCGGTTCCCGGTACGCGGCGCCGAACGCGGCCGCTACCAGGGCTACATCCACCTCGTCGACCTGCTCGACCTGCTCGAGACCGAAAGCCCCACCGCGCCGCTCCCCCAGTCGCGGATCCGGCCGCTGCGCGCCGTGCGCAGCGACGCCGTCCTCGGCGAGGTCCTCGGCGAACTCCGCCAGGCCGGAACCCACCTGGCCGAAGTACGGGACGCCACCGGCGGCACCGTCGGCGTCATGTTCTTCGAGGACGTCCTGACCGCCCTCATCGGCGACCGATGACGGTCGTCCACCCCGACGGGTCACCCGGACGTCCCGAGAAGTCGTAGCGGACCGCGTCCGGGGCCACCGCGACCAGAGAGACCGAGACCGAGCCGAACACCCGCTCCCCCGCGTCGTGCCGGTGCAGCAGGGCGCGCGGATCGGCCGGGTCGAGACCGTCGCCCTCGACGATCGGCAGCCACGGCCCCCACGCCTCGCGGGTCGTGCCCCGCACCGGGTCGGGACGCTCCGCCGCGGCCAGCCGCGGCCCGAAATGGGCCAGCCGCGCCCG
>NZ_BAAGZI010000566.1:0-2727 GCF_054778695.1 Actinocorallia lasiicapitis | reverse complement strand
ATCTCGCCGGCAGCGGCACCATCGCGCCCGACGCCACCCACTACCGGCCGTCGGTCGACGCGTGCATCGCCACCGCCGAGACCGTCCTGCCGTCGGAGGACCGGTACGCGGCCAGCCCCGAGGAGATGGAGTGCCTGCTGCGCTGGCTCGACACCCCCGGCGCGCGGCTGGTCGAGGTCGAAGGGGTGTGGGCGTGCCCGGCGGGCGGCGCCGACCGGATGCGCGCCTGGATCGAAGGCGCGTACGTCGAGCCGAGGAGGAAATCCGACTGAGGCCGTTAGGCTGATCGCCGTGGCGATGCCCCTGTATGACAACCAGCCGACCAGGCGGGCTCCGCTCGTCACGTATCTGCTGATCGCGATCAACTTCGTGGTGTTCCTGATGACGCCGATGGCGGCGCTCGGGCACCGGGATCTCAGCGAGCAGCGGCAGGCGTGCGACCGCGCCACGTTCGTGCAGGAGTACGGGGCGATCCCCCGCGAGCTGACCAGCAACGATCCGCTGCCGCTCAACCCGGAGATCGCCGAGGAGTGCGGCGAGAAGACCTACGACAAGTCGCCGTTCGTCTCGGCGCTGACGTCGATGTTCCTGCACAGCGGCTGGCTCCACCTGTTCGGCAACATGATCTACCTGTTCGTCTTCGGCCAGGCGACCGAGGACAGGATGGGACGGCTGCGCTATCTGCTGTTCTACCTGGTCTGCGGCTACGCGGCCGCCTACGGTTTCGCGTTGACCTCGCCCGACTCGGAGATCCCGCTGATCGGCGCGTCCGGCGCCATCGCCGGGGTGCTGGGCTCGCATCTGGTGCTGTTCCCGCGCTCCCGGACCATCGCCCTGGTGTCGGGGGTCATCCCGTTCCGGCTGCCCGCCTGGGTGGTGCTCGGCCAGTTCTTCATCCTGCAGTGGCTGAGCCTGGGCGCCTCGGACGACAACGTCGCCTACGTCGCCCACATCTACGGGTTCGTCGCGGGCGCCGCGCTCGGCCTGCTGGCCCGCACCCCGTGGGCCACCCGCCGCTCCGCGCTCCTCACCGGACGCCATTAGAGTCCTCTTAGAGTCCTCAAGGTCCGCACCGAAGGAGGCACCACCTTGATCACCGCCATCGTCCTCATCCAGGCCGAGGTCGACCGTATCGCCGAGGTCGCTGAGGCGATCGTCACGCTCGACGGCGTCAGCGAGGTCTACTCGATCACCGGCGACCACGACCTGCTCGCGATGATCCGGGTCCGCCGCCACGAGGAGATCGCGGAGGTCGTGCCCGGACGGATCAACAAGGTCGCCGGCGTGCTGCACACCGAGACCCACATCGCCTTCCGCGCCTACTCCCGGCACGACCTCGACACCGTCTTCTCGGCCGGACTGCCCGAGTAGGGCGCACCGGCTCAGAACAGGGCCGGCGGCTCGGCGGGCAGCGGCTCGGGAAGCGGCGCCAGCGCCGGGACCAGCGCCCTGACCTCGTCGTGGAACCGCCGGGCCAGCGGCAGCGACCGGACGTTGTCCGGCGTGTGCACGAAGACCGTCGGGCTGCGCCCCTCACGGAGCCAGCCCGCCGCGGTCTCCACCCAGAACCGCCAGCCCTCGACGGTCCGCGCGTCGTCGTCACGGCCCAGATAGCGCACGACGGGACGTCCCGTCAGCGCGGTCGCGCGGCGCGGCAGCCGCGGTTTCTTGGTCCACGCGTCGCGTTCGGCGTCGCTGGTGGGCGGGGCCTCGAAGAACGCGACCGTGTCGAACGGGACCCACTCGGTGCCGGTGCGGGCGAGCGCCCGCTCCAGCGCGCCGATCGCCGCGGGATCGGTGAAGAACGCCGGATGCCGCACCTCGACGGCGCTGCCGAACCCGCGCGGCAGCCGCCGCAGGAACGCCGCCAGCACGGGCACGTCGCCGGGGCCGAACGAGCCGGGGAGCTGCACCCAGAGGGCGCTGGAGGTCTTCTCCAGGGGCTCCACGGCGTCGAGGAAGGCCCGCATCGGCTGCTCCACCCCGGTCAGCCGCCGCTCATGGCTGACCGTCTTGGGGATCTTCAGCACGAAACGGAACGACTCGTCGACCTGCCGCGCCCACATCTCGGCGGTCTGCCGCGACGGGACGGCGTAGAAGGTGGTGTTCCCCTCGACGGCGGTGCACCAGCTCGCGTAAGCGCGCAGCCGCTCCTCGGCGGGCAGCGGATGGGGCAGGTACCGGCCGCGCCACGGTCCGAGGGTCCACATCGCGCAGCCCACATCGAGCCGCAGGGCGGGATTCTCCATGGAGGCGACGGTACCGAACGTCGCACGGGCCGGGCGCACGGGCCGCTGGCCCGAAGTTCTCCTCCCCGCCCCCGCAGGGAGGAACCGTCATCATCCGCCGATGCTGTCCATAGCGTCCAATATTCGTTTGGTCTGGGCAGATACCTTTGCGGTATGTCGATCGAGTTGCGGGTGCTGCGCTATGTGATCGCGGTGGCCGAGGAGGGCGGCTTCCAGCGGGCCGCCGACCGGCTCCACATGGCCCAGCCGCCCCTCAGCCGCCAGATCGCGGCCCTGGAGCGGGAGCTGGGCGTCCCGCTGTTCCAGCGGCGCCCCACCGCGCTCACGCCCGCAGGGGAGATCTTCGTCGAATCGGCGCGGCGGCTGCTCGCCGAGGCCGACCTGCTGGTCGAGCGGACCCGGCTGGCCGCCACCCGCGGCACCGTCCGGGTCGGCTACGTGCCGAGCGTCGCCTACGACACGCTCCCCCGGCTGCTGG
>NZ_BAAGZI010000565.1:0-2780 GCF_054778695.1 Actinocorallia lasiicapitis | reverse complement strand
CGCGATGCTGGCGGCCGCGGCGGCGGGGGTGGTGCGCGCCCGGCATCTGGGGGACCGGGAGCGGCTGCGCGTCCAGATCCAGCGGTGGGCCGACGCCTACCGTCCCGATGTCGTCCTCTACTACCCGGGGCCCGCCCACTCGGTCTACCAGGCCGACATGTGGCTGGAGACCGTCGCCGCACTCGACCGCAGGCCGCTGGTGGTGCTGCGAGACCCGGCCGCCGCCGAAGCGCTCGCCGCGACGGCGCTGCCCGTCGTCTGCCTGGCGAAGGCCGCCGAGCTGATGGCCCTCGAACTCCCGGACGCCAGGGTCGCCCTCTACCCGGCCAACAGCGGGCAGAACAGCCATCTGCTGCGGCTGCCGACCTGCGGCCATGTCTTCATCGGCCACGGCGACAGCGACAAGACGCCCAGCTTCAACCCGTTCAGCCGGGTCTATGACGAGGTGTGGGTGGCGGGCCCGGCGGGCCGGGAACGGTACCGGCGCGCCGGGGTCGGTGTCCGGGACGAGGCGATCGTCGAGGTCGGACGTCCGCAGATCGAGCCGATCCGGCGCGGCCCCACCGGCAACGACCGCTTCACCGTCCTGTACGCCCCGACCTGGGAGGGCTGGACGGCCGACGCCGACGAGACCTCGGCGGGCCCGCTCGGCCTGGCCGTGGTCCGTGCCCTGCTGGCGGCCGGGGTGAGGGTCCTGTACCGGCCGCATCCGATGCTCGGCCGCCGCTCCCAGGCCGTGGCCGCCGCCCACCGTGAACTGTCCGCCCTGCTGGAACGCCGCGACGGCCCCGTCCACGACGCGTTCAACGGTGCCGACCTGCTGGTCAGCGATGTGTCCAGCATCATCTCCGACTATCTGGCCTCCGGCCGCCCCTACGCGGTCACCAACCCGCGCGGCCTGCCCGAGGCGGAGTTCCTGGACCGCTGCCCGACGGCCTCCGCCGGCTACCTCCTCGACGGCGCGAACACCACGGCCGTCCTCGCCGCCGCCACCGGCCCCGACCCGCTCGCCGACGACCGCAGAAGGCTGCGGGCCCGGCTGCTCGGCCCGGACGAGCCCGCCCCCCTCACCCGCTTCCGCGACGCCGTCGACATGCTCGCCAAACGAGCCGAATCCTGAAGGCCGGACCATGAAACCCGACTCGAGCAAGGACGCCCGCACGTCCCCCGCGCTGAGCGTCGTCGTCCCGTTCCGCGACGTCGAGGAGTACTTCGGGGAGTGCCTCGACTCGCTCGCCCGCCAGACCTTCACCGACCTCGAAGTGATCCTCGTCGACGACGGCAGCAGCGACTCCAGCGCCGTCATCGCCAAGGAGGCCGTGGCGGCCGATCCGCGCTTCCAGCTCGTCCAGCAGGAGGCGGCGGGCCCCGGCCCAGCCCGCAATGCCGGGGTCCGGCAGGCGCGCGGCGCCTATCTGGCGTTCGCGGACGCCGACGACGTCGTCCCCCGCGACGCCTACCGGCTGATGATCGCCTCGCTGGAGCGGACCGGCTCGGACTTCGCGACCGGCGCGGTGGAGCGGCTCGAGGACGGCCGGCTGACCGCGTCGTTCCTGCACCGGGGCCTGCACGCCGAGAAGGCCGAACGCACCCACGCGACCAAGCGCCCGCTCCTGGTCCGCGACCGCACCCCCTGGAACAAGGTGTTCCGCCGCTCGTTCTGGGAATCGCATCTGTTCGTGTTCCCGTCGGGGCTGTATGAGGACCCGCCGGTCAACGTCCGGGCGCACGCCGTCGCCAAGGCCGTCGACGTCCTCCCCGACACCGTCTACCACTGGCGCAAACGCGACGGTTCCATCACCGAGGAGCGGCACGGCGACGACAATCTGGCGCACCGGCTGCGGTCGGCGTCGCTGGTCCGCGCCGATCTGGCCGCCAACGCCCCGGCGCTGCTGCCCGCCTACGACGAGCATGTCGTGGTCGACGTGGAGCTGCGGGTGCTGCTCGACGCGTTCGCCCGGCTGACCGACCCGGACACCGCGTTCGCGTCCGGCGCGGTGCTGGCCGCCGCGCTCGGTCAGGACACCGTGGACCGGCTGCCGTCGCTCGACCGGCTGCGGCTGCGGCTCCTCGCTACCGGCGAACAGGACAAACTCCGCGAACTACTGCGCTACCAGGAGCTCGGCGGCCCCGCCACGGCCGAGGTCGTCCAGGACGGCAAACGCTGGTACGCGGCCTACCCGTTCCGCGACGAGCTGCCGCGCGAGCTGTTCGACGTCACCGACGAGCTCCTCCCGGTCGGCCGGATCGACCGCTGCACCTGGACCGAGCACGGTCTGGAGGTCGAGGGCCACGCCTACATTCGGCATCTGGAGTCCGAGCACGCCAAGCTCCGGGTGTGGCTGGTCGCGGCCCGCAAGCTGGGGCTGGTGCGGGTGCCGGTGACCCGGGTGGACCGGCCCGATGTGACGGCGGCCTCGGGCCAGTCGGCCGTCAGCCACACCGCCTCGGGGTTCACCGGGACTGTCCCCGCTTCGGCGTTCAAGCCGTTCGGCCGGGCGCGGCCCGCCGACTGGACCTTCTATGTGGAGATCGTCAACCAGGGGGTGCGGCGCCGGCGCAGCCTCGGCAACCCCGCCGAGCAGGCCCGGCAGTGGCCGGTCTCGGCTGAGCTGCCGGGCGGGCTGCGCGCCGACGCCGTCGCGGGTCCCGGCCGCTACCAGGTCCGGGTGCGGGCGGCGGTCGCCGAGGTGACCGGGCACCGCGTCGAGGACGGGTCGCTCGTCCTCGAAGGCCGGCTTCCGACGAAGATCAAGGAGCGGCCGTCGCTGGTCGCGAAC
>NZ_BAAGZI010000564.1:0-2781 GCF_054778695.1 Actinocorallia lasiicapitis | reverse complement strand
AGGCGGGGGCGCGGGCTGGGGGGCGGGCTCGGGCGCGCAGGCGCCGGGGCCGATCAGGATCGCCACATCGAGCTGGATCAGCCACAGGTCGATCCCGATGCAGATCTTGAGCAGCGGATCCATCGGCCGCGCCGGGGCCGCGGCCGCGGGACCGGCCATCAGCAGCAGGCAGAGCAGGGCCCCGGTGAAGGCTCCACAGCGCTTGATCATGGGATGCGGGTGAATTCCTGCTGGGCGGTCTCGAAGGCGTCGGCCGAGACCCCGAGCGGGCCCTTGAAGGTGTGGTTGATCGAGAACGCGAGCTGCACGCTCACCGCCAGCGACAGGGCCAGCAGGGCGTAGGGGACCCAGACCCAGCCCTTCGGCTTCGCGCCCGACAGCAGCGGAAACGCCAGCACCAGCAGCGCCGTGACCGCGGTCAGCGCCAGCACACCGCCGGGCAGCGCCGCCTCGGCGTCCACGGCCCGCTGCCTGCGCGCCGCGAACACCTCCTCCAGATGGCCCTCGACCGAGTCGAGCGCCCCGGCCTGCTGCTTGTCCTTGTAGGACAGCTCGCCGAGATGGGCGCGCAGGTCGTCGAGCATCGGCCAGCCGTCCGCGCCGAGCCGCCCGTTCCGCAGGCTGCGCCATTCGGGACCGGCCACATAGGCCGTGTACTCCCTGAGCGCCTCACGGGTGGAGTCGGCCTCGGCACCGGGCAGGTCGCCCGCCGCCCAGTAGGCCTCGACCAGCGACTGGGCCTCGGCGTAGGTGTTCTGCCGCGCGGAGTCCGCGACCGTCCAGGGGACGATCACCGCGATGGCGAACACCAGCAGGAAGAGGGCCGAGATCATCGCACCGGAGTGGGAGGCGGTGGGGCCGTCCGGCTCGTCGTCGATACGGCCGTCTTGGTCGTCGCCCTTCCGGCGACGCAGGGCGTGGAACATGAAGCGACTCCGGGGGGAGGGGGTCACGCTGATTACCGTGCGTGGCCAACCTAACCCGTGCAGTCGTAACGCACACCCGTTGTGATCGAACCGTGGCTTAGTGGCGTTCCCGTCGAGGGATTCGGCGGAGGATCAGGTCAGGCGGATCGGGTTGAACAGGTCCGCGTAGACCAGGAGCGCGCCCATCACGAGGAAGACCAGGCTCATCGCGTAGGTGAGCGGGAGCAGCTTCGCGACGTCCACATAGCCGGGGTCGGGGCGGCGGGTGATCCGGGCGAAACCGCGCTTGATCCCCTCCCAGAACGCGCCGGCCATGTGGCCGCCGTCGAGGGGGAGCAGCGGGATCAGGTTGAACATGCCGACCGCGAAGTTGATCCCCGCCAGCAGCTGGATGTACCAGGCGATCTTGTCGAGGGTCGGGGTCGGCGACGCGAGGATCTCGCCGCCCAGCCGGGACGCGCCGACGACGCCGATCGGCCCGTTCGGGTCGCGCTCCTCGCCGCCGAACGACGCCTGCCAGACCCCGACCATCTTCTCCGGAAGGTGGACGAACGATTCGAGCGTGCGGGCCGTCATCGTGCCCATGATCTGGACGACGTCGCCGGGGCCGCCGGTCACCCGGTCGGCCAGCGGGACGATCCCGACGAACCCCGCCGTGACGGTCTTGTCGGGGTCCTTCAGGTCCTGGAGGGTGTTGACGCCCACGTTCAGGGTCTTGGTCAGCCGCTGCCCGTCCCGCTCGATCACGACCGGCACGGACTTGCCGGCGGAGTCGCGGATCAGGAGCTGGAGCTGCCTGTAGTCGTCGATCTCGGTGTCGCCGAACCGCAGGAACTTGTCGCCTGCCTGAAGCCCGGCCAGCGCGGCGGGGGTGGAGCGCTGCGCCTCGGCGGCGGTGCACTCGCGGATCTTGCCGTCGGGGCCCGTCGCCTCGGTCACCGCGATCGTGCACTTGTTGACGGCCGAGATCGTGGGGACGGTCTGCGTGGTCCCGATGCCCATGATCAGGATCGCGAAGAAGATCAGCGCGAGCAGCAGGTTCGCCGCGGGGCCCGCGAACATGATGGTCAGCTTCTGCCACCACTTGCGGTTGTAGAAGACCCTGTCCTCGTCGCCCGGCCTGACCTCCTCCAACGCCCCTTCACGGGCGGAGTCGATCAGCATCTGGAACCGGCCGGTCGACGACGGCCGGACGAAGCCCTCGGGGTCGCTCTTGCGCGGCGGCAGCATCCCGATCATCCGGATGTACCCGCCGAGCGGGATCCACTTGAGGCCGTACTCGGTCTCGCCCTTGCGCTTCGACCAGATCGTCGGGCCGAAACCCACCATGTACTGGGGCACGCGCACGCCGAACTTCTTGGCGAAGTACATGTGGCCCAGTTCATGGAACGCGATCGACGCCATGAGGAGCACGAAGAACAGCGCGGCGCCACCCAGCAAGATCAACGTTTGCATCCCACGACCCCAGTCCCGCCACGAGGGCGACTCCACCCGAATTCCGGTCCAGCGTAAGCGAACAGCCGCGCGCCCGGGTCTTTCCCCCAGGTAACGACGGATCGGCCCGCCTCGGGAGTTCCCCGGACTGGCCGATCATGCCGTGTGTCAGCGTCGCGCGCCGAACAACGCTCCGGTGAAGCAGGACACCGTCGAGGCGATCACCGTCACCACCACGACGGAGGCGAGGGGGTTCCGGCGGGTCTTCAGCGGCTGGAACTTCGTCTTCAGGATCCTGCGCCGCTCGTAGCCGCCCCGATCGTCGGGGGTTCTCGCCGGGGCGGCCACCGGCTTCGCGCTGGTCGGCGCCGGTTTCGGCACGGCCCGCCGCACCACCGGAGGCCGGACCGCCGGGGCCGCG
>NZ_BAAGZI010000563.1:0-2784 GCF_054778695.1 Actinocorallia lasiicapitis | reverse complement strand
CTGCACAGTGCCCAGGTCGTCCCCGAGGACTCCGTGGCGGTGGTCGGGCTCGGCGGCGTCGGGCTGTCGGCGCTGCTGGGCGCGAAGGCGCTCGGCGCGCGGCAGATCGTCGCGATCGACGTCGTGCCGGAGAAGCTGGCGCTCGCCCGCGAACTGGGCGCGACCCACACCGTCCTCGGCGGCCCCGACGCGGTCGCCGAGATCCGTGAGCTGACCGGCGGCGGCGCCGACAAGGTCATCGAGACCGCGGGCGTGGTGCCGGTGCTCCGGCAGGCCTACGACGTGACCGCCCCCGGCGGCACCACCGTGACGGTCGGGCTGCCCGCCCCCGGCAAGGAGCTGGCGCTGCCGGCCCTCAGCCTGGTCGCGGAGGAACGGACCCTGAAGGGCAGCTACCTCGGCTCCTGCCGACCCCAGGTGGACGTTCCCCGGTTCATCGCGATGTACCGGGCGGGCGACCTGCCCGTCGACCGCCTCCTGTCGGGCACCCTCGCCCTGGACGACGTCAACGAGGGCTTCGACCGCCTCCACACCGGCGAAGCCGTCCGCCAGGTCGTCGTCTTCTAGGGGCGGGGCCTTCTAGGGGCGCAGCATGGTGAGGGCCAGTTCGGTGTAGGCGTCGGCGATCTGGCCCGGGGTGCGGCGGTGCTGGGTGGGATACCAGCGGGCCACGTCGATCGTCAGCGACAGCAGGGCCGTCGCGGCCATCGGGGCCGGGGCGAACTCGCCGGCCTTCACACCGGCCTCGATGGCCTCGCGCAGGCAGGTGTCGGTGCGGCGGCGCAGCGCGATCAGTTCGCGCTGGTGTTCGGCGGTGAGCGAGCCGTGCTCGTACTGGATGATCCGGGCGAGGGTGTGGTGTTCGGCGTGGAACCGCACCATCCCGGCGACGATCCCCGCGACCCGTTCCCGCGGCGTGCCCGTGTCGGCGGTCTCGCACAGCTCCGCGACGAGCTCGTGGCCGGTCCGCGCGATCTCGTACAGCAGCGCTTCCTTGGTCGGGAAGTGCATGTAGAGGGCGGCGGGGCTCATCCCGGCGCGCATCGCGACCTGCCGGGTGGACGTGCCGTGGAACCCCTGCTCGCCGAACGCCTCCAGCGCGGCGAGCAGGAGCCGCTGGGCCGTGGCCGGGAGACCCGACCAGGCTTCGCGGACCGAAGGAGTCGTCACAGGGTGGTCAGGCCGCCGTCGACGGGGATCACGGCGCCGTTGACGTACGCTCCGGCGCGGCTGGCCAGGAAGACCGCCACCCCGGCCATGTCGTCGGGGCGGCCGATCCGCTTGAGCGGCACCGTCTCGGCGATGATTTCGCCGAACGCGTCGAGGGTCGCGGCCATCATCTTGGACTCGAACGGGCCCGGCGCGACCGCGTTGACCGTGATGAACTCCGGTCCCAGCTCCTTGGCGAGCACCCGGGTGAGCTGGTGCACGCCCGCCTTGCTCGTGGTGTAGGAGTAGCGCTGTCCTGGCGTCATGATCCCGTCGATCGAGCCGATGTTGATGACCCGGGCGGGGTCGTCCTTGTCGGCGGCGGCCCGCAGGTTCGGCAGGAGCGCGCGGGTCAGGTAGAACGGCGCCTTGAGGTTGAGGTCGACGACCTTGTCCCAGCCGGACGCGGGGAAGTCCTCGAGCGGCGCGCCCCAGGTGGCGCCGGCGTTGTTCACCAGGATGTGCAGCGGCCCCTCGACGGCCGCGGCGAGCCGCAGGCATTCGGCCTCGGTGCTGACGTCCGCGGGCACGCCCACCGCCTCGCCGAACTGCGAGAGCTCCTTGACCGCCGCCTCCACCGCGTCGGCCTTGCGCGAGCTGACGATCACTCGTGCCGCGCCGGCCTCCAGGTAGCCTCGCGCGATCATCAGTCCGATGCCGCGGGTTCCGCCGGTCACCAGCGCGGTCTTGCCTTCCAAGCCGAACAGGTTCGTCATACGCCTCTTTTACCAGAAGCGTCCGTACGCGCCGTGCCCGGCCCTGGGCGAGGCGGACCGGCTCACAGCGGGGGCTCCTCCCCTGCCCAGGGCCGTTCGGCTTCGAGCTGGGAGGCCAGCGCGAGCAGCACGGGTTCGGCGCCGAGCCCGCCGACGAACTGGACGCCGAGGGGCAGCCCCTGGGCCGTGCGGTGCAGCGGCACCGCCATGGCGGGACGGCCGGTGATGTTGGCGAGCTGGGTGAACGGGACGGTCCGCAGGTTCGCGATGAGCTGGTCCTTCCAGATCTTCGTCCTGCTCAGCGGTCCGGCGAGCCGCAGGCTCATCAGCACCTCGCCGACCAGCCGCAGCGGCTTCGGCGTCGTGAGTTCGCCGATCCGGACCGGCGGCTCCGCCAGGCCCGGTGTGAGGTACAGGTCGTAGTCGGCGTGGAAGGCGGCGAGGGAGCGCGTGTAGGTGTTCCAGCGATGGTGGATGGCGAGGTACTCGGGTGCGGAGACGCTCCGTGCGGCGGCGGCCAGCAGCCGTGTGTCGGACTCGAACTCGCGGGACGGGGCGCCGGTCAGCTCGCGGATGTGGTCGATGGTGGCGGCGGCCTCGCAGCACCACATGGTGAGGAAGTCGTCGGCGAGCTGGACGCCGTCGAGGTCGGGTTCCGCGGGTTCGACCTCGTGGCCGAGCCCGGCGAGGAGTTTCGCGGCCGCCTCGACGGCGGTGACGGCCTCGGCGTCGACCTCGGTGCCGATCGGTGAGCGCGTCGAGTAGCCGATCCGCAGCTTTCCCGGGTCGCGGCGCGCGAGTTCGGCGTAGGGGGCGCCGGGCAGCGCGGCGGGGAACGGCGCGCCGGGGTCGGCGACCG
>NZ_BAAGZI010000562.1:0-2800 GCF_054778695.1 Actinocorallia lasiicapitis | reverse complement strand
CCCGCGGCACGTCGTCCGGCCGGGCGAGCCGGTCCCGCACCGCTTCCAGCAGGATCCGGAAGGAGCCGACCGCGGCCGCCGCCCGTCCGCCCCGCCGAACCCGTGGAGGCGGTCCGGTTCGACCCCGCCCGGGTGGAGCCGCAAGATTTCGACGCCGCCCGCGCCGAAAGCGAACGCCAGCGGTTCTGCGACGCCCTCGCCCTGCACATCGGCGCGATCCACCCGAAGGCGTCGGCGGCCCTGGTCGGGAACGTCGCCTACGCGGTGCTGCCGCTGCCGGGCGACGAGTCGCGGGCCGTCCAGGTCGCCGAGGACTTCCTGGCCAGGGTCGGCGGCCGCCACGCCGCCGCCATCGGGGTCGGCAGGCTCGCCGGTTCGATCTCCGAGATCGCGCTGTCCAGGGCCGACGCCGACCGCGCCCTGCGCGTGCTCCGCAGCCGTCGCGCCGCCGGAACCGCCGCCGCCTTCCGCGACGTGCACTTCGACTCGCTGCTGCTCCAGCTCGGCGATCTCGTCGCCGCCCAGGACCAGCCGCCCGCCGGCCCCTACGAACGGCTCGTCGCGCACGACGCCGAACACGGCTCGGATCTCGTCCCCACCCTGGCCGCCTATCTGGACGCCTTCGGCAACATCAACGAGGCGGCCGCGCTGGTCCGCGTCCACGCCAACACCTTCCGGTACCGGCTGCGCAGGCTCTGCGAGATCGCCGGACTCGACCTGTCCGACCCGGGCGCGCGCCTGGCCGTCATGCTCCAGCTCAAGCTGTACGAGTCGGGGCTGTCCGGATCGACAACCGGACGCCCCGGTCTTGGGAGATCGCACGATGCGCGCCGCGATGGAATGCCGCGAATGTGATCGTTGATCCCGCCCCAGGCCCCCGACTGGAGTTCCCTCATGCACAAGCCCCTGGCCATAGCCTTGGCCCTCGCGCTCGCCGCGACCGCCTGCGGTTCTGACGACAAGACGAAGGAGTCCGAGGTCGTCAAGGGCGGAACGTTCACCTTCGCCATCCCCGCCGACCCCGGCGCGCTCGAACCGGCGACGGCCGCGCTCGGCGCGACCAACACCGCGCTCGGTTTCGCCTACGACACGCTCGTCGCCACCGACACCACCGGCAAGATCGTCCCCTCGCTGGCCGAGAAGTGGGACGCTCAGCCCGGCAAGGTCACCTTCACGCTCCGCAAGAACGTGACCTGCGCGGACGGTTCGCCCGTCACCGCCACGACGGTCGCCGGCTCGATGAACTATCTGACCGATCCGAAGAACAAGGCCACGGCCGTCATCCCGCCGGGGCTCAAGGCCGTCGCCGACGACGCCGCGGGCACCGTCGCGATCTCGACGGCCGACCCCAACCCGTTCCTGCTGGAGAGCATGACCATCGTCTTCGTGGTCTGCGGTAAGGGCCTCGCCGACCGGTCGGTCCTCAAGGACGGCACGTCCGGTTCCGGCCCGTACCAGCTGACCGAGAAGGTCGCCGACGACCACTACACGTTCAAGGTCCGCAAGGAGTACGCGTGGGGGCCCGGCGGCACCGCCGTCGTCGACGGGATGCCCGACACCGTCACGCTGAAGGTCGTCAAGGACGAGTCGACGGCCGCGAACCTCCTCACCACGGGCGGCCTGTCGGCGGCCCAGTTCGTCGGCGCGGACCGCAAGCGCGTCGAGGCCGTCCCCGGCATCCGCAAGGGTTCGGCCCCCGACGGCATCGGCGAGCTGTTCTTCAACCAGAAACCCGGCCTGCCCAACGCCGCGCTCGACGTCCGGAAGGCACTGATCCAGGCCGTCGACCTCGACGAGCTCCGCAAGATCGCCGGCCAGGGCAACGCCGCCGCCGCCACCCACCTGACCTCGCTCGCCCCCGACCCGTGCCGCGGCGACAGCGTCACCGGCAACCTGCCGGCGAGCGACCCGGCCGCCGCGGCCGCCGCACTCAAGGACAAGAAGATCGCGATCCGGCTGTCGTACCAGACGTCGGCGGGCGCGGGAGTCCAGGCGGCGATGGAGTATCTGGCGTCCAAGTGGAAGCCGCTCGGCGTGGACGTCAAGCTGGTCGGCGCCGCCGACGCCAAGTACGCCGAGTCGCTGTTCACGACCGGTGACTGGGACGTGGCTTGGGTGCCGCTCGGCCTCAGCCTCCCCACCCAGCTCGTGACCTACCTGTCGGGGCCCACCCCGGACAAGAAGGGCACCAACTTCGCCTACCTCAACAACGCGTCGTACACGGCGAAGGCGGGCGAGGCCGCCAAGACCGTCGGCGCGGCCGGCTGCCAGGCGTGGACGGCCGCCGAAGCCGAACTGGTCAAGAACGTCGACGTCGTCCCGGTGATCCAGCCCACCCAGCTCGTCGCCGGCAAGGGCGCCACCCTCGAAGTGATCGGCGGCATCGTCCGGCCGACCTCGATCAGGATGCTCGCCGAGTAGATGTACCTGGTGCGGCGCGCGGCCCGGTTCGCGATCTCGCTGGTGCTGGTGGCGCTGGCCTCGTTCGCCATGCTCCACCTCATCCCCGGCGATCCGGTGCGCGCCGCCATGGGCCCGGCCGCCCCGCCCGAACGGGTGGCGGAGCGGCGGGCCGAGCTCGGCCTGGACCGTCCGGTCCTCGACCAGCTCGGCGCCTATCTCGGGAACCTCCTGCACGGCGATCTCGGCGAGTCGATCCTGACCCGGCAGCCCGCCGGGCGGATGGTCGCCGACCGGCTGCCGAACACGCTCCAGCTCGTGTTCCTGACGGTGCCGGTGGCGCTGGCCGTCGCGGTGCTGCGCGGCATGTGGGCGGCGGCCCGCACCCGCGACGGCCGCG
>NZ_BAAGZI010000561.1:0-2818 GCF_054778695.1 Actinocorallia lasiicapitis | reverse complement strand
GTGAGCGCGATCGTGTGGAGGCCGGCGTCGAGGAGCGCGGGGTGCAGGCCGAAACCGCTCGCGGCGACGCCGTCCGGCAGGACGACCTCCGCGAACACCTCGTCGCCTGACCGCCACGCGGCGCGCAGCCCGCGGAAGACCGGACCGTAGGCGAGGCCGCCTTCCGCCAGCCCGTCGTAGAGGCCGTCGAGCGGGATCGGTTCACCGCCCGCAGGCGGCCACGAGGCCGTCCAGGCGGACGGGGCCGCCGACCCGGCGGTCAGGGTTCCGGTGGCGTGCCTGGTCCAGGGCAGGTCGGCGGCCTCCTCGCCGCGAGAGAACACCTCGACGGCGCGATACGGCCCGTCCTCAGGCCCGACGACCACCTGGACGGCGACACCACCGTGCTCAGGCAGCACGAGAGGCGCTTCCAGCGTGAGTTCCTCGATCCGCGCCAGCCCGACCTGGTCGCCGGCCCGGATCACGAGCTCCACGAACCCGGTCCCCGGGAAGATCACGGTGCCTGCGACAACGTGGTCGGCGAGCCACGGCTGCGTGTCGACCGACAGCCGTCCGGTGAGGACGACCCCGTCGGTCCCGGCGAGTGCCACGGCCGCACCGAGCAGCGGATGCCCGGCGGCGTCCAGCCCGATCGAGACGGGATCCCCGCCCGCAGCAGGGTCCGTCAGCCAGTAATGCCGCTGCTCGAACGCATAGGTCGGCAGCTCGACCCGGCTCGCGCCGGAACCTTCGAACAGCCGCTCCCAGCCGACCCGAACCCCCGCCGTGTGGAGCCGCCCCACCGCCGCCAACACGGACTCCGCCTCAGGCCTCCCCTTGCGAACCGCCGCCGCCAACACGACATCCGCCGCCGCCAAAGACTGCTGAGCCAGCGAGACGAGCACCCCATCAGGCCCGATCTCCAGAAAACGAGTAACGCCTTCCCCTTCGAGATACCGAACCCCGTCAGCGAACCGCACCGCCTCCCGAACATGCCGCACCCAGTAATCCGCAGCCGCCACATCAGCCACACCACCGGTCACATTCGACACCACCGGAATCCCCGGCGACTGGAAGACCAGACTTTCGGCAGTCCGACGGAATTCTTCGAGCATCGGCTCCATCAACGGCGAATGAAACGCGTGCGACACCCGCAACCGGGTCGTCTTCCGCCCCCGCGCGACAAAGACGTCCACGACCCCTTCGACCGCGTTCTCATCCCCCGAGACCACCACCGAACGCGGCCCGTTCACCGCCGCAATCCCCACAGCACCAGTGACCAGCGGCAGCACCTCATCCTCGGTCGCCTCGACCGCGACCATCACCCCACCCTCAGGAAGCGCCTGCATCAGCCGACCCCGCGCGGCCACCAAACAAGCCGCGTCCGGCAACGACAGAACCCCGGCAACGTGGGCCGCACCGATCTCCCCAATCGAATGCCCCGCCACAAAATCCGGACGCACCCCCCACGACTCCAACAAACGGAAGAGAGCGACCTCGAACGCGAACAACCCAGCCTGCGTGTAAACGGTCTGGTCCAACGCCCCCGCGTCCCCCCACACCACCTCACGCAGCGAACGACCCACCAAGCCGACCCCACCGGCCTCGACCGCCCGACCCGGCAGACCTGCAACGCCTCCGGCGCTCTCACCGAGCGGACTTTCCGCAGCGGCGCCAACCGCCTCAGCGTCGGCCGACCGATCCAGCGGGCCCCCGTCGGCCCAGGATGGGAGGGCTGCTTCGTCGTGGAGGGTCCTGTGCGGGGGGCGGGTGAGGTGAGTGTCCAGCTCGGTGCAGACCGCGTCGAAAGCCTCGGCGAAGGTCGGGAACGCTTCGTACAGGTCGCGGCCCATGCCCAGGCGTTGGCTGCCCTGGCCGGAGAAGAGGAAAGCCAGCCGCCCTGCGGGGTCAGCCTTGCCGCGGACGGTGTTGGGAGCGAGGGTGCCGTCAGCCAGTGCGGCCGGGCCGTGTGGTGATTCGTCTGCGGTGAGGGAGGCCAGGCCCGCGAGGAGTTCTGTGCGGTCCGTGCCGACGATCAGCGCGCGGTGGTCCAGGAGCGTCCGGGTGGTTGCCAGTGAGAACGCCACGTTCAGGAGGTTCAGATCGGGGCGTTCGGTGATGAAGGCGTGCAGGCGGGCGGCCTGTGCTGCCAGGGACTCCGGGGTTTTTCCGGAGATGAGCCACGGCAGTGCGGCAGGGCGCGACGGGGCAGGGGTGGGAAGCTCCGCGGGCACGTGCTCGATGATCACGTGGGCGTTGGTGCCGCTGATGCCGAACGACGACACTCCCGCCCGGCGCGGGCGGCCGGTGTCCGGCCACTCGCGGGCTTCGGTCAGGAGACGGACGTCGCCGGCGGTCCAGTCCACCTGCGGGGTCGGCTCGTCGGCGTGCAGGGTCTTCGGCAGCAGGCCGTGGCGCATCGCCTCGACCATCTTGATGATGCTGGCCGCGCCGGCCGCCGCCTGTGTGTGGCCGATGTTCGACTTCACCGAGCCGAGCCACAGCGGGGAACCGTCGGGACGGCCCTGGCCGTAGGTCGCCAGCAGCGCCTGCGCCTCGATCGGGTCGCCCAGAGTGGTTCCGGTGCCGTGGGCGTCGACGGCGTCCACGTCGGCAACGGTGAGCCCGGCGGTGGCGAGCGCCTGACGGATCACGCGCCGCTGCGACGGGCCGTTCGGCGCGGTCAGCCCGTTGGACGCGCCGTCCTGGTTGACCGCGCTCCCCCGGACGATCGCGTGCACCCGGTGGCCGTTGCGGACGGCGTCCGACAGTCGTTCGACGAGCAGCACGCCGACGCCCTCGCCCCACGCGGTGCCGTCGGCGTCCGCCGCGAACGCCT
>NZ_BAAGZI010000560.1:0-2819 GCF_054778695.1 Actinocorallia lasiicapitis | reverse complement strand
TGATCACCCTGATGCCGCGTGCGGGCAGCGGCGGCGAGGGCCCTGCGGGACTGCCGCCGCAGATCCTCAGCGGGCTCGACCACGGCAGGCCCTGCCTGGTCGTCCCCGATCCGGACGGTCCCGGCCGCGCCGACCAGCTCTCCGCGATTCTCGGCGGTTGGACCGGTGCGATGGGGCCGCCCGTGCCCGTCAGCGAGGCGGGGGCGTCGCTGCTGTGGGCGCGCCGCACCCTCGAACTGGTCTCCGACGGAGAGATCACCGGACGCGGCACCCGCAAGGCCGGGTATCTGGCCCGCGCCGAGGAGCACCTGCCGCGGCTGCTGATCAGGGAGGGCGGTTCGCTGGCCGAACTGGCCGCCGACCGCAGGCTCGCCGCGCTCGACCGGGCCGGGCCCAAGCACGGGATGCGGCTGGCCGTGACCCTGCTGGAGTGCATGAAGAACGGGTTCAACGCGACGGGGGCGTCGGCCGCGCTCTGCGTGCACCCGCAGACCGTCCGGTACCGGCTCGCGCAGCTTCAGGAGGTCTTCGACTTCGATTTCGAGGATCCGGAGATCCGGCTGGAGATGATGCTGTTGCTCCAGGTCTGGATCCAGCGGGGCAAAGCCTCCTAAACTCCCTGGCCATGCGTCGCTCCCTCGCTCTGCTGCTCACCGCCTCGGCCGTGCTCGTGATCCCCGCGCCCGCCGAGGCGGCGGGTCCGCTGACCGTCCACGCGGCCAAGGCGTACGGCAAGCCCGTGATCTCACCGGGGAAGATCACCAAAGTGAAGATCAAGACGCATGTGTCGGGCTCCAACGTCACCCAGGTCGACGTGCACGTCGAGCAGTCCGCGGGACGCGGATCCGGGACCGCGCTCCGGCTCAAGCGGGTCTCGGGATCGGCGAAGGACGGGGTCTACGAGGGGCTCGTCGAGCTGAACTCCGCCGACTGGGGCGGCCGCTACGGCATCGACGTGGCCGTCACCAACGGACGTCCCACCACCGCCGACTACGGCTTCCTCAGCTTCACCGACGTCGCGAAGTTCACCGTCCACCGGGCGACGAAACTGGCCGTCAAAGTGCCGAAGAAAGTGACGAAGGGCAAGAAGTTCCTGCTCCAGGGCACCCTGACCGGTTTCGGGCCCGGCGGGTTCGGTCCGCTGCGCAAGGAGACCGTCCTCGTCTACTTCCGGCCGAAGGGCTCGAAGACCTACACCAAGGCCGCGACGCTCCGCACCAACTCCAAGGGCCGCTACTCGCGCCGCTTCACCGCCCGCGGCGACGGCTCCATCGCCGCCGTGTACGCCGGAACCCAGATCTGGCAGAAGCGTGTCACCGCCTGGAAGCCGATCGACGTAGGCTGAAACCCATGCTGACACTCATGGCTGTTCACGCACATCCGGACGATGAGGTGCTGGGCACCGGAGGGGTGCTGGCCAAGGCGGCCGCCGCCGGGATCAGGACCGTGCTGGTCACCTGCACCAACGGCGAGCAGGGCGACGGGCCCGGCGGGGTGAAGCCCGGCGAGGAAGGGCACGACCCGCAGGCCGTCGCCAAGGAGCGGCTGGCCGAACTGGCCGAATCCGCCCGGATCCTGGGGATCGAGCACGTCGAACTGCTCGGCTACAACGATTCGGGGATGGACGGCTGGGACGCCAACCACGCCGACCACGCCTTCGCCAACGCCGACTTCGACGAGGCCGTCGCCAAGGTCGAGCGGCTGATGGAGCTCTACCGGCCGCAGGTCGTGGTGACCTATGACGAGTTCGGTGGATACGGGCACCCCGACCACATCCAGGCGCACCGGGTGGCCGTCGCCGCGACCGAGCGCACCGGCATCCCGCAGAAGCTGTACTACACCGCGATCCCCAAATCGGGCATCCGCGCGCTGTTCGACTACGTGAAGAGCAACGACATCCAGGTCGACTGGATGGCCGACCAGGAGGAGCCGCCGGACTTCGGCACCCCCGACGAGATCATCACCACCTCCGTCGAGGTCGCCGACCAGGTCCGCAAGAAGGTCAAGGCCCTCCAGGCGCACGCCAGCCAGGGCGAGAACATCTTCTTCCTGAAGCTGCCCGACGAGGCCGTCGACATCATGATGGGCACCGAATCGTTCGTCCGGGTCCGCGGCGAGGGCCCCGCACAGGAAGACGATCTCTTCGCCGGGCTGACTTGACAGACCCCGTTCGGGGACTGCTAAATAGCCCGTAGGTCATGAGTGCCAGCGTCAAGCCCCGGCTTGCTGGCCGCCAACCCTCCTTCCGCGGTGGGGTGGTCCGGGTGACGACCTGGCCGGGCGCGTGGTGCGTCAGGCAAGCGCGGATCCCTGACGAAGCGACATCCGGGGTCCCTGAGGCCTACGGAGGCTTGGGTCATGTCCGTTCTCTGCCGCACCCCGAAGATCGTCGGCGCTGAGCTGCCGGTGCCCGTCAAGAGCGGGATCACCTCGTACGCCAACTTCGACTACGCGGCGTCGGCGCCCTGTCTGGAGGCCGTGCAGGAGGCCGTCAGCAGGGCGCTGCCGTACTACAGCAGCGTCCACCGGGGCGCCGGGTACGCCTCGCAGGTCACCACCAAGGCCTACGAGGAGGCGCGCGAGACCGTCCGGGAGTTCCTCGGCGGGCCGCAGGCCGTGGTGTTCGTGCGGAACACGACCGACGCGTTCAACCTGCTGGCCAGGGCGCTGCCGTACGGCACCTCGGTCGTCGTGTTCGACTCCGAGCACCACGCGACCCAGCTTCCGTGGCGCAACGCGGTACGGCTGCCCGCGCCCGTCTCGCCGGCCGAGGCGCTGACGGCCGCGGCCGACGCGCTGCGCGCCTGCCCCGAAGGGCC
>NZ_BAAGZI010000559.1:0-2848 GCF_054778695.1 Actinocorallia lasiicapitis | reverse complement strand
CGGCGAGCCGTCCCAGCTCGGCGGCCGCACCGCCCAGCTCGCCGCCGCGCCGCTGGACCAGGGCGAGCACCTGGAGGACCGAGTCATGGATGTCGCGGGCGATCCGCTCCCGCTCCCTGGTCGCGGTCTCCAGCGCCGTCGCCCGCGCCAGCCTGGCCTCGCTGTCCAGCGCCAGGCGCGCCATGTAGCCGATCAGCGCGCCGACCATCAGCAGCAGCACCGTGCCGTTGAGGGTGCCCTGGCTGAGCTGGCCCGCGTACACCCCGCGCAGCGTGACGTCCGGGATCGCGATCACCAGCGCGGCGGCCAGGCCCCAGCGGACCCCGCCGAGCACCGCCCACGCCATCACCGGCGCGGCGACCCAGCTCACCGTCAGATTGGGCCGTCCCGCCACCAGATGGTGGTGGTGCTCGACCAGCGCGGTGGCCGCCAGGCAGAGCGACGGGATCAGCAGGTCGAGCACCGCGAGGACCTTGCGGCGGCGGCCGTCGCCGCGCCAGGCGGCCAGCCGGTAGGCGTGCGCGGTGAAGACCGTCCAGGCCGCCATGACGAGCAGCACGAACGCGCCGCCCAGCGGATGGGCGTAGCCGCCGATGTTCGCGACGATCAGGACGGTCGCGTAGCCGAGGGCGACGAAACGGAAGACCGCGATCGCCCGCCACAGCGCGGACTCGACGTTCACCGGCACGGCCGGGGGGCTGCGGGGAGAATCACTCCTCGTCGTCGTCCTTCCTGGCGGCCCTGCCGGTCAGCTCGGCGCGGACCTCGGCGGCGTACCGGTCGACGTACTCCTGGCCCGACAGCTCCTTGATCCCCATCATGATCCGGTCGGTGACGGTGCGGAGCACCTCACGGTCGTCCTCACGTCCGTAGAACTCCGAGAAGTCCAGCGGCGGGCCGAACCGCACGCCCGGCCGGCCGGGCAGCCCGAACACCTTCGGCCGCTTGCCCGACGGCATCAGCTCAAAAGTGTTGATCATGGCCATGGGGACGACCGGGACCTTGGCCTGGAGCGCGAGCCTGGCGACCCCCGTCTTCCCCTTGAACAGCCGGTTGTCGGGCACCCGGGTGCCCTCGGGGTAGATCCCGAGCAGCTTGCCCTCCGACAGCACGCGCAGGCCCGTCGAGAGCGCCTCCTCCGACGCCTTGCCGCCGGTCCGGTCGATCGGGATCACCCCGACGCCGTTGAAGAACGCCCGTGACAGGGCGCCCTTGACGCCCTTGCCCGTGAAGTAGTCGCGCTTGCCGAGGAAGACGATGGGCCGGCGCAGCGGCCACGGCCCGAAGAAGTGGTCGGCGAACGACAGGTGGTTACTGGCCATGATCGCCGGACCCACCTGGGGAACGTTCTCCATCCCGCTGTTCTTCGGTCGCCATACGATGGTGAGAATGGGCCCCACGATGGCCTTGACCACCCACCAGAACATGGATGCCGCCTCTCTTGACTACCGACCGCACTTGAGTTGGCGTACATCTTCGCATGACCGGCGGGATGCGACCGGCGGGATGCGGACGGAGCGTGTACCGCGGCACCGCGCTGAGCCTGATGGTGTGGGACGATTCGCACCGTAGGCTCTACAGCGTCTATGGAGGAGCTGAGGTAGGTGGAAGTGAACCGCCGTGAGAACGGGCTGTCAGCGGACGCCTACACGCCTCTGATCGACCTCGTCGCCGAACTGGCCGACGATCTGCTGGAGCTGCTGCGCGAAGCGGGCATCGCCGCCTACGCCCTGCCCGGCGCGGGCGACGAACCCGATCTGCTGGACCGCGTCCACGTCGACCAGCTCCGCAAGGAGGAGGCCGAGCGGGTGCTGCACGAGCGGATCCTGGGCGACCGGATCGGCCCCGCCGCCACCGCGACCGACCCCGGAGCCCTGTCCACGGCGACGGCCGAGCCCCTGGACGACGACGCGATCTTCGCGCAGATCGTCGCGGGATTCGGCGACACTCCGGCCGACGTCCGCTGGCCCGACGAGGAGAATGTGCGGCCGGAACCGGACGAGGACGACGATCCGGTCGATCGGACGGGCGCCATGCCGACGGCACGGGTGGTGTTCTCCGCCGAGCCCGCCCAGGCCGAGGAGATGCCCGAGCCCGACGAGGACGGCCACTACGAGCCGCCGCCTCCCCCGCCGCTGCCGACCGGCGACTCCACCACCCGGCTGGCCTGGCTCTGCCTGGTCGGCGGGCCCTCCTACATCCTGGTGACGGTGCTGCTGGGCTGGGACTCCCCCGGCTGGGCGGCGTTCATGGCCGTCGCCGCGTTCATCGGCGGCTTCGTCACCCTGGTGCTGCGCATGGGCGACGAACCCCGTGACGGCGACGACGACGGCGCCGTCATCTGACGTCCCGTCAGCGCGGGGCGATCCGCGCCAGCAGCGGACGGTGGTCCGAGGCGAGCGGGACGTCGTCGTCCAGACCCTCGGGGACTCCGCAGCCCACCACTTTCAGCCGCCGGTCCACGAAGATCCCGTCGATCCTGACCTTCGGCCGGTAGGCGCTGAAAGTCAGCTCACCGCCCTCGGGCGCGGTCGCGTAGGCGTCCTGGTAGGTGCGGGAGAGCAGGTTCCAGCCGTCCGCGCCGGGCTCCTCGTTGAAGTCCCCGGCCAGCACGACGGGCACCGGCGAGGGCGCCAGCAGCCGGACGATCTCGTTGACGTGCTTCAGCCGGGCGCCGGCGACCAGGTCGAGATGGGTCGAGGCGACCGTCAGATCCACCCCCTGGACGCGCACCCGCGCCACGGCCAGCGCACGCCGGTGCAGCGGCGGGCTCCAGCTCAGGAACGCGTAGTCGGCGCGGAGCAGCCGCACCCCCGGGCCGCCCAGCACGGCCACCCCGGCGCTGCGG
>NZ_BAAGZI010000558.1:0-2854 GCF_054778695.1 Actinocorallia lasiicapitis | reverse complement strand
CCGGCTGACCGGGGCGGACGGCGCGCCGGTCGTCGTCACGTCCAGGTCGCGGGTGTCGGCGCCGCCCGTCGAGCTGGTCGTCGCGCGGACCAGGCCCCAGCCCGTCACGGCGTGGACGGGTCCTTGGCCGTGCTCCGAACGCTGGTGGGATCCGGAGCAGACCCGGCGCAGGGCCAGGCTCCAGGCCGTCACGCCCAGCGGGGCGTATCTGCTGGCGGTGGAGGGCGGGCAGTGGACCGTCGAGGCGATCTATGACTGAGGGGGAAGGCGATGGGCTGGCACAATCCGGCGGTGTCGTGGCAGGAGTTCGCGCGCCGGTCGAGCTGGGGGAATCCCCCCGCGGAGCCGCCGCCCGCCGCGGCGCCGGAGCCGGAGCCCGCGGGGTTCCGGCCGGGCCCGGTGGAGTGGGCGGAGCTGCACTGCCACACCTCCTTCAGCTTCCTGGACGGGGCGACGGAGCCGGAGCGGCTGGTCGCCGAGGCGGCCGCGCTCGGCGTCCGGTATGTGGCCGTCACCGACCATGACGGCATGTACGGCGCCGTCCAGTTCGCCGACGCGATCCGCGCCCACCCCGGGATGCGCGGCGTCTACGGCGCCGAGCTGAGCATGGGCCTGCCGGGCCCGCAGACCGGTGAGCCCGACCCGGCCGGCTGGCATCTGCTGGTGCTGGCGCGCGGCCCCGAAGGCTACCGGCGGCTCTGCAAGGCCATCACCAAGGCCCAGCTCGACGGCGGTGAGAAGGGTAAACCGGACTACGACCTCGAGGCGCTGGCGGCGGAGCACGGCGGCCACTGGGCGGTCCTCACCGGCTGCCGGAAGGGGCCGCTGCACCACGGCTACCCGCTGGAGCGGCTGGCCGGGCTGTTCGGTAAGGAGAACGTGTACGCCGAGCTGATCGACCACGACCATCCCGGCGACGACCTGCGCAACGACGCCCTCTACGCCGACGCCACCGCCCGCGGTTTCACCGTCGTCGCCTCCAACAACGTCCACTATGCCGCGCCCGGCGAGGACGCCCGGCTGGCCCAGGCGCTGGCGGCGATCCGCGCCCGCCGCCCCCTCGACGCGATGGAGGGCTGGCTGCCCGCGTCGGGAACCGCGCACGTGCGGTCGGGGGAGGAGATGGCCGAGCGGCTGGCCCGCTTCCCCGGCGTGCGGGAGGCGACGGTCGCGCTGGCCGAGGCGTGCTGGTTCGACTTCAAGGCCGACCCTCCCAAGCTGCCCGCTTGCAAAGTCCCCGAAGGCCACACCGAGGCCACCTACCTGCGGGACCGCACCTACAAGGGGGCGGTGGAACGGTACGGGCCGCGGGAGGCGGAGCGCGTCCCGGGCGCGTGGGCGCAGATCGACCGCGAACTGGACGTCATCGAGCGCCTGGGCTTCCCCGGCTATTTCCTGATCGTGTACGACATCGTGGAGTTCTGCCGTCGGGAGAAAATCCTCTGCCAGGGCAGGGGTTCGGCCGTGAACTCGGCGGCCTGCTTCGCCCTCGGCATCACCGGGGTCGACGCCGTCCACCACCGGCTGCTGTTCGAGCGGTTCCTGTCCGACGGCCGGGACGGCCCGCCCGACATCGACCTGGACATCGAGCACAAACGCCGTGAAGAGGCCATCCAGCACGTCTACGACAAGTACGGACGGCACTGCACCGCGCAGGTCGCGAACGTCATCACCTACCGCCCCAAGATGGCCACCCGTGACGCCGCCCGCGCCCTCGGCTACTCGCCGGGACAGCAGGACGCCTGGGCCCAGCAGGTCGACTGGCGCGATCCCGTCAACCTGGATCTGATCCCCGAGCCCGTCACCCGGCTGGCCGGACGGATGTCGCGGCTGCCCCGCCATCTCGGCATCCACTCCGGCGGCATGGTCATCTGCGAGCGGCCGGTGGGCGAGGTCTGCCCGATCGAATGGGCCCGCAAGGAGAAACGCAGCGTCCTGCAGTGGGACAAGGACGACTGCGCCTCGGCGGGGCTGGTCAAGTTCGACCTGCTCGGGCTGGGGATGCTCTCGGCGCTCGCCGACTGTTTCCGGCTCGTCGCCTCCTACGACCGGCTCCACGACCTGTCGAACCTGCCGGCGGACGACCCCGCCGTGTACGACATGCTCTGCGACGCCGACACCATCGGGGTGTTCCAGATCGAGTCGCGCGCCCAGATGGCCACCCTGCCCCGGCTCCAACCTCGGAACTTCTACGACCTGGTCGTCGAGGTCGCGTTGATCCGTCCGGGACCCATCCAGGGCGGCTCCGTGCACCCCTACATCCGGCGCCGCCAGGGCAAGGAGCCGTCGACGGTCCCGCATCCGACGATGGAACGGGCCCTGCGCCGCACCCTGGGCGTCCCGCTGTTCCAGGAGCAGATGATGCAGCTCGCCGTCGACTGCGCGGGCTTCACCCCGCAGGAGTCCGACGCGCTCCGCCAGGCCATGTCCGCCAAACGGGCGCCCGAGCGGATCGAACGGCTCCGCGCCCGCCTCCTGGACGGGATGGCCGAGCGCGGCATCCCCCCGCAGATCGCCGCCGAGACCTACGACAAGATCCTCGGTTTCTCCAGCTTCGGCTTCCCCGAGTCGCACGCCCAGTCCTTCGCCCACCTCGTCTACGCGAGCTCCTGGCTGAAACGGCACCACCCGGCGGCCTTCACCGCCGCGCTGCTGCGCAACCAGCCCATGGGCTTCTACAGCCCGCAGTCCCTGCTCGGCGACGCCCGGCGGCACGGCGTCACCGTCCTGCCGCTGGACGTCAACGCCTCGGGCACGCGGGCCGAGCTCGAAGGGCTCCACCCGCCGGCCAGGCCGCACCGGCACGCCCCCGAGAGCGGGCAGCCCGGCATCCGGCTCGGGTTCGACCTGGTCC
>NZ_BAAGZI010000557.1:0-2868 GCF_054778695.1 Actinocorallia lasiicapitis | reverse complement strand
CCCTGGCGACCACCCCCGACGGCGGCACCGCCGTCGGCGGCACGCCGGTCGCGGCGGGCGAGCGGGACGGCGCGATCAGGATCGTGGTGAGCCGGACGCGTCCGCCGCAGATCGTCCACGAGCTGGTGGCGAAGCTGGAGGCCGACGGCCACACCGTGGAGCTGGTCCCGATGGGTTCGGCCGGCGCGAAGATCGCCGCGGTGGTGCTCGGCGACGTCGACGTCTACGTGCACGGCGGCGGCCAGTACGAGTGGGACAACGCCGCCCCCGCGGCCGTCGCGCTCGGCGCCGGATACCACGCGACCCGGCTGGACGGGTCGGCCTTGACCTACAACGAAGATGACCCCTACCTGCCGGATATCCTGGTCAGCCACCCCGCCCTGGCAGAGCTGATCCTTTCTGGGTTGAACTGAGGAACCGATGCAACGCGCCGACTACCTGATGTCCCAGCTCGACGTCCTCGAGGCCGAGTCGATCCACATCATCCGCGAGGTCGCGGCCGAGTTCGAACGGCCCGTGCTGCTGTTCTCCGGCGGCAAGGACAGCATCGTCATGCTGCGCCTCGCGCAGAAGGCGTTCGCGCCCGCGCCGATCCCGTTCCCGGTGATGCACGTCGACACCGGGCACAACTTCGACGAAGTGATCGACTACCGGGACCGCAAGGTCGCCGAGCTCGGCCTGCGGCTGGTCGTGGCGTCCGTGCAGGACGCCATCGACAAGGGCCAGGTCGTGGAGCAGAAGGGGCGCAGGGCGTCCCGCAACCAGCTCCAGACCGTTCCGCTGCTGATGGCGATCGAGGAGCACGAGTTCACCGCCGCGTTCGGCGGGGCCCGCCGCGACGAGGAGAAGGCGCGCGCCAAGGAGCGCGTGGTGTCCTTCCGTGACGAGTTCGGCCAGTGGGACCCCAAGAACCAGCGGCCCGAACTCTGGAACCTGTACAACACCAAGATCCACCGTGGTGAGCACGTCCGGGTGTTCCCGATCTCCAACTGGACCGAGCTGGACATCTGGGACTACATCCGCCGCGAGGGGATCGAACTGCCGTCGATCTACTTCTCGCACACCCGCAAGGTGTTCGAACGCGACGGGATGCTGCTGGCCGACCTGCCGCCCGCCCACCGAGGCGACGACGAGCCCGTCTTCGACGCGGTCGTCCGCTACCGGACCGTCGGCGACATCTCCTGCACCGGCGCCGTGAAGTCCACCGCCTCGACCCTCGACGACATCATCGAGGAGATCCAGGCCACCCGGATCACCGAGCGCGGCGCCACCCGCGCCGACGACCGCGCCTCCGAAGCCGCGATGGAAGACAGGAAGAAGGAGGGGTACTTCTAATGGCCCCGCGCATGGACATTCTCCGCTTCGCCACCGCCGGTTCGGTGGACGACGGCAAGTCGACCCTGATCGGCCGTCTCCTCTACGACTCGAAGTCGATCTTCGAGGACCAGCTGGAGGCCGTGGAGCGCACTTCCGCCGACCGCGGCGAGGAGTACACCAACCTCGCGCTGCTCACCGACGGCCTGCGCGCCGAACGCGAGCAGGGCATCACCATCGACGTGGCCTACCGCTACTTCGCGACCCCCCGCCGCAAGTTCATCATCGCCGACACCCCCGGGCACATCCAGTACACCCGGAACATGGTCACCGGCGCCTCCACCGCCGACCTCGCGATCATCCTGGTCGACGCCCGCAAGGGCATCCAGGAGCAGTCGCGGCGGCACGCGTTCCTCACCACCCTGCTGCAGGTGCCGCACCTCGTCGTCGCCGTCAACAAGATGGACCTCGTCGACTACGCCCAGGAGGTGTTCGAGCGGATCCAGGACGAGTTCACCTCGTTCGCGTCCAAGCTCGCCATCACCGACCTGACGTTCATCCCGCTGTCGGCGCTGCACGGCGACAACGTCGTCGAGCGGTCGGTGAACATGCCGTGGTACGAGGGCACCAGCCTGCTCCACCACCTGGAGCACGTGCACATCGCGTCCGACCGGAACCTCATCGACGTGCGGTTCCCCGTCCAGTACGTGATCCGCCCCTACAAGTCGACGGACGCCGACCTGCACGACTACCGCGGCTACGCCGGGCAGGTCGCGGGCGGCATCCTCAAGCCGGGCGACGAGGTCATGCACCTGCCGTCCGGGCTCACCACCACGATCACCCACATCGACGGCCCGCACGGCCCCGTCGAGGAGGCCTACCCGCCGATGTCGGTGACGATCCGGATCGCCGACGAGATCGACATCTCGCGCGGCGACATGATCTGCCGGCCCGCCAACCAGCCGCAGTCCACCCAGGACCTCGACGCGATGATCTGCTGGATGGACGAGACCAAGAAGCTCAGCCCGCGCGCCAAGCTCACCCTCAAGCACACGACGCGCACCGTCCGCGCCATGGTGAAGGACATTCAGTACCGGCTGGACGTCAACACCCTGCACCGCGACGAGGACGTCGACGGTCTCGCCCTCAACGAGATCGGCCGGGTCACGCTGCGCGTCACCCAGCCGCTGTTCGTGGACGACTACAACCGCAACCGGCTCACCGGCGGCTTCATCCTCATCGACGAGGCCACCAACGCCACCGTTGCCGCGGGAATGATCTCCAACCCGCTGCGTTAGCCGAACTGGGCCGCCCCGGTGCTCCCGTTGGAGTGCCGGGGCGTCGCCGTTCCGTCCCGGTAGCCTTCTCGTCATGGACAGCGGCGTGGTCAAGACCGGTTCCGGACAGGTGCGGGGCAGCGAGGCGGGCGGGGTGCACGTCTTCAAGGGCGTCCCGTACGCGGCCCGGCCCGAAGGCGCGCTCCGGCTGCTCGCGCCGCGGCCCGTCACTCCGTGGGACGGGGTCGCCGAGGCGACGCGGTTCGGGGTCGCGCCG
>NZ_BAAGZI010000556.1:0-2872 GCF_054778695.1 Actinocorallia lasiicapitis | reverse complement strand
GGCGGCGACGTCCGGACCACCGGCGGCCACCGGCGGGCCGCCGGAGTGCCCGCACCCGGCATCGCGGCGACCGTCACCATGACCGACGAGGAGTTCCTGCGGTCCGGCGGACGGGTCAGGGCGCGGCGCGCGTCCGGGATCCCCGTCAGCGAGGAGGACCAGAAGCGGCTGCCCGCGTTCCTCGTCCCGCTCATCGGCGTCGGCTGTGTCGCGGCGATCGCGGGCGGGCTGTTCGTGTGGCTGCCGGGCGGCGGCAGCGACAAGGCGGCCGACCCGCAGGACAACGTCAGCGTCCAGCCGTCCGGCGAGGCCGACGCGGGGTCCGGGGGCGGGGAGGAAGCCTCCACGACGAAGAAGAAGCCCAAGCAGCCCGCGGGCGGATCGGCCACGCCGTCAAGGGCGCCTTCGAGCACTCCGTCCGCCGCGGCCTCCGCGTCACCGTCGGCGAGCGCCTCGGCCGCGTCGACCCCCTCCACCAAGCCCAAGCCGGGAACCCTCCGGGTCTCCGGCTGCGACGTCCTCATCGAGGTCGGCTCGACCCGCTGCACGCTCCTGCTGACGGCCTCCGGCGGCGACGTCGCCTGGAAGGCCACACCGGGCGCGCACCTGTCCGTCGGCAAACGCTCAGGGACCCTCACGGCAGGACGATCGGTCTCCGTCACGGTCACGGTCACCCGGAGCAGCTGCGACGGCGAAGCCACCTCGACGGTCGTCCTCTCCCCCGGCGGCAGCCGCACGATCCGCTGGGAGTGCGAAACCGAGATCCCGATCGACGAGAACCCGGGCGACACCGGCTGAGCCGGGCGGTCAGCCGAGGATGCGGTGGGCGCGGTCGACCAGGATGGGGACGGCCGCGCCGAGCTCCTCGAAGCCGTCGCCCACCGTGGCGTGCTGGAGGAAGCGGGCGTGGATGCCTTCCAGGACGACGGCGAGCTTGAAGCAGCCGAACGCCGTGTAGTAGTCGATGCCCGACAGATCGAACCCGGTGAGCCGCGCGTAGGTCTCGGCGAACTCGGCGCGGCTGGGGAAACCGGGCGCCGCGGTGACGGTCGAGCCGACGGGCAGCGGCTCGTCCTGCGGCTCCGTCCAGTAGACGAGGGTGAGACCGAGATCGGCCAGCGGATCGCCGAGTGTGGACATCTCCCAGTCGACGACGGCCGCGATCGCCGGTTCCGGCGCGAGCCGGACGAGCGCGTTGTCCAGCCGGAAGTCGCCGTGGACGAGCCCCATGCGCGGATTTTCCGGAAGCCCCGCGGCCAGCCGTTCGACGAGCCGGTCGTAGGCGGGCAGGTCCCGCGTCTTCGACCGCTCCCACTGCTGGCCCCACCGCTTGAGCTGCCGCGCCATATAGCCCTCGGGACGGCCGAAGTCGGCTAGCCCCGCCTTCTCGACATCCAGCAGATGGATGGCCGCGAGCGCCTCGGCGAGCCGATCGGAGAGCGCGGCGGCCTGCTCCGGCGGGACGTCGACGGCGTCCTCTACGGTCCGGATGATCCGCCCGTCGACCCATTCCATGACGTAGAACGGCGCGCCCAGCACGTCGGTGTCGCCGCAGAGCGCGAGCGGCCGCGGCACCGGCACGCTCCCCTCGCCGACGAGCCCGCTGAGCACCCGGTGCTCCCGCACCATGTCATGGGCGGTGGGGAGCACATGGCCGAGCGGCGGACGGCGCAGCGCGACCGGCCCGCCCTCCAGCTCGATCCGGTAGGTCAGGTTGGACCGTCCGCCCGCGATGAGCTCCGCCCCGGTCACGGCGCCGAGCGACGGCAGTGACGAAGCGAACCACTGGGACAGCCGGGAGTGGTCGAGACCGGGGACGGGTGCGAGGCTCATGCGCCCAGATTAGAACGACACTCGGTTGATGACTGCGCCCGAGGCCCTGTGTAAGGAAGTTTCAACTCGGGTAGGCATAGCTGGACTAATCCCGACAAGTGGGTTACGAACTAAGGACTAGACCAATCCAGGGTGTTTTTCACCCGATTGGGGGGAACTGACCGTGGCCGACGCCTGGCTTCCGGGGGCAGGACGACTACTGGCAAGCAGGGATGGGGGAGGCATGAAAGGCGGCGCGCCACGCGCCGTATGGTGCACGAGCGAGAGTGATCCGCAGCTGGTCTCGGCACGGTCCGTGGCCCAGACCCTGGATTCCACACCGGTCCACCTCGTCTGGAACCCGGTCAGGGGCGAGCTGGTCCAGCTCCTGCCCGCGACGCGGGCCGGCGGGCTGATCGGCGCGGAGGTGAGCCGCGAGGGCAGGGCCTGCGTCCAGATCATGGTCGTCGGGTTCGCGCGGCAGCCCTTCACCCACGGGCAGCTCAAGGACCTGGAGACCGTCATGTCGTGGCTGGACGCCTGGGGGGTGGCGCGCCGCTGGCCCGCCGGACCACCCCTGGACGTCCCCCAGGCCTACCAGGCGCGCCGCGACCGCAGAACCTGGGCTCGAGGCGGGCATTTCGGGCAGTCGCAGGTTCCCGGCGGGCAGGGCCCTGCCCCCGGCGGGATCGACATCCGCAAACTCACCGGACCCGAGACCCCCGTCGCCGACATCCCGCGGCCCCGCACCAACGGCGAGACCAACGGCGTCGCGTCCGCGCGCTGGTCTCCGCTGCACCTGGAGGCCGCCGGCGGGATCTGATCCTTATCCGATTCGTAATCGTCCTGCCCTAAGGTCAGGGGCCATGACAGGGCAGACTCCCCCCGGCTGGTACCCCGACCCCCAAGGCACGCCGGGGCTCCAACGATGGTGGGACGGCGGCCAGTGGACGGCCGGCACCCAGACCGCCCCGTCCGCGGCCTCCACCCCCGACCCGTGGCAGCCGCCCGCACAGCCGTCGACGCCGCAGCCCTGGGCGCCCGTGCAGATCGTCGGAGC
>NZ_BAAGZI010000555.1:0-2877 GCF_054778695.1 Actinocorallia lasiicapitis | reverse complement strand
CGCGGCGGCGGTGGCCGGGGGCGCCCTGCTGCCGCTCCGGGCCGTGCGCGGCGCCGAGGCGCGGATCGAGGACACAGCCGGACGGCAGGTGCTGCTGCGCGGCGTCAACGTCAACCAGCTCGTCGACTTCTACGCCGAGCGGCCCCAGGTCGAGACGGTCAGGCCGCTGACCGAAGCGGACTTCGCGGCGATGGCCGCGACCGGGTTCAACGTGGTCAGGCTCGGGCTGTCGTGGTCGAAGGTCGAACCGTCGCCCGGCCGCTACGACGACGCCTATCTGGCGCGTGCCGAACAGGCCGTCGCCTGGGCGAAGCGGCACGGCCTGTACACGGTGCTCGACCTGCACCAGGACGGCTGGAACAACCAGCCGACCCCGGCGGGCACCGCCTGCCCCGCCGGGACGTCCCCGATGAACGGCTACGACGGGGCGCCCGGCTGGGCCACCCACGCCGACGGCGCGCCCCGCTGCCAGTTCACCGGCCGCGACCTGTCGCCCGCCGGAAACCGGGCGTTCACCAACTTCTTCTACGACCGCGCCGGAGTCCAGACCAGGTTCGTGCGGATGTGGGGGATGCTCGCCGCCCGGTTCGGCGACGACCCCGCCGTCGCCGGGTTCGACCCGCTCAACGAGCCGGGCTTCGCCGAGCAGGCGCCGATCACCTCGACCCTCCTGCTGGGCCGGCTCTACGATCGTGTGCTGACCGAGATCCGGACGTCCGAAACCCGGCCGCACCTGTTCTTCGCCGAGCCGAGCATCTTCTGGTCGGGCCTCGGCTTCGACGCCGTGCCGCGCGGCTCCTACCTCGACGACCCGAACGTCGTGTTCGCCCCGCACCTGTACGGCGAGTCGATCACCATGGACGCCTCGCTCGGCCTGCCCCCGATCACCTCGATCGAGCACGGCTTCACCCTCGCCGAACGCGCCGCCCGCGACCTGCCCGTCTGGTCCGGCGAATGGGGTTTCTGGGGCGACGCCGCGACGATCCAGAAGAACATCAGCCGGTACACGGCCGCGGAGGACGCCCACCGGATCGGCGGCGCGTTCTGGGTGTGGAAGCAGGCGTGCGGCGACCCGCAGAACGGCATCGGGCCCGTCGGCAACGGCTTCAACAAGATCGACTGCGCGAACGGCGCGGAACTGCCCCGCGACCCGGCGGCCCAGCGGGAGCTGCCCCGCGCCTACCCGAGGGCCGCGCCGGGACGTCTCACCTCGCTCCGCTCCGACGCCGCCACGGGCTCCCTCCTGCTGACCGGCGAGACCGGGACGGACACGTGCGCCACCCTCGAGGTCTGGGTGCCCGGCGACCGGGCCATCGTCCCCAAGACGGTGAACGTCGAGCAGATCCGGCTGCTCAAGCGGCCGGGCGGCACCCTGCTCGTCGGCTGCGCGCGGCTCCGGTACGAACTGTCCCTGTGAACAACTGAAGCCGGACCCCTCGGGGTCCGGCTTCGGCGTTCAGCACGGGCTAGTGGACGACGATGCCGTCGAACATGACCTTGAGGTAGTGGTCGGAGAGGCCCTTGGCGTTGAGCCGGCCGCCCGGCCGGAACCAGCGGACGGCGACCCAGATGGTGTCGCGGATCATGCGGTAGGTCAGCTTGGGGTCGATGTCCTCACGGAACATGCCCGCCGCCTGGCCCTCCTTGATCGCGGTGACCCACATCTTCTCGACCTCGTCCTCGGCCTTGGTGAGGTATTCGAACCGCTCCAGGCCCTTGAGGTAGTTCCAGTCGTTCTGCATCACGGTGATCGCGGCGCGGTGCGGTTCGAGCGTGTTGAACGCGATCCGCACCAGGGAGGCGATGACCTCCTGCGGGGTGCCGCCCTCTTCGATCACGGCGCGGTTGGCCGCCATCAGCTCCGTGAAGAAGTTCGACAGGATCTCGTCCACGATCGACTCCTTGGAGTCGAAGTGGTGGTAGAGGCTGCCGGACAGGATGCCGGCCTCGTCGGCGATCTCACGGACCGTGGTGGCCTGGAAACCCTTCCTCGCGAACAGCTCCGCCGCCAGCTTGACCAGGTGGTCGCGGCGTTCGGAGGCGAGCGCGGGCGTACCCTTGGCACGCCGACGGCCGGTCGTGCCCTCCTTCGCGGGAGGCTTGGCCCGGCCGCTGTTCGTCGAGGTAGTCACGGTTTCACTATAGCAAGCGCTTGTTACAGACGGTCGTTAAACGACGTACTGCACGGCGGAGCGCTCCGCGACGGTCGGGACGATGCAGTCCGCGATGAACGCCTGGTGGTCGGGGTGGTCCCGGTAGACCGCGAAGTCGTCGTTGGAGTCGAACTCGGCGACCAGCACGAAGTCCTTGTTGCCGGGGTTGATCCCGGGCCCGTACTCATACCGGCGGATCTGCGGGATCAGCCCGGGAAGCTTCGCCAGCCGCGGCGCAATCTCCGCGATCCGCTCCGCGCTCGCGTCCTCGCGCCAGGTGAACATAACGACGTGTCTGATCATCCCCCAAGCTTAGGCCGTGCCTCAGGCACCTGGCATCGCGGAGCAGGACCGCGGGTTCACACGTCCCGTGCGAGGCCGGAAGCGGGCCTGGCCCGGCTGGGGGGTGGGGTGGAGACTTGGAGGATGGATCGTTCCCGGGGTGTGCTGGCCGGGCCCGCCGTGGGGGTGGGGCTGCTCGTCGCCGTTCCCGTCGGCAACGGGCCCGGCTGGCTTGACGATGTGAGTTTCGTGGCGACGGGGCGGCCGCTCGCGTCCGAGCACGCGCTGCTGCTGGGGCTCGCGGTGCTGATCGCGGCACGCGGGCTGCTGCTGGGCCGCAGGGCGGCCGGGTACGGGCTGCTGCTGGTCATCGGGCTCGGGGCGCTCGCCGCACTCGCCGGGCAGGAGCCGCTGTGGCGGCTGCCGCTGCTGGCCGCCGCGG
>NZ_BAAGZI010000554.1:0-2880 GCF_054778695.1 Actinocorallia lasiicapitis | reverse complement strand
TGGCGCTGTGGGCGCTGGCGGCGTCGGCGGCGCTGTACGCGGCGCGGCGCAGGCTGCGCAGGTCGGCGCCCAACCAGTGGCGGATCTCGGCGACCGAACTGCAGGGGCTGCCCGCCGAACGGGTCGGGGCCGTGCTGGTCGGGCCGGGCCCTGAGCTGAACCCGCTGAGCGGGGAACCCGACTACGCGCCGCTGACGGCCGTCGTCTTCGACCACCGGCTCCGGGTGCTGACCCTGCTGAACGCCCGCGGCCTGGACGAGTTCCAGCTCGTCCACACCCTCGACGAGCACGGCTACCAGGTCGTGTCGACCGCGCCCTCGGCGCCCCGGCCGTCGGAGTACGGCCTCGACGGGCTGCCGGAGATCTTCTCCCAGGTGCCGGGCGGCCGGCTGGTCGTCGCCGACGACGGGCTCGGCTGGGCCGACATGGCCGGGGACGTCCTGCTGAAGATGCCCGCCGACCGGATCGGCGTGATCGAACTGCTGACCGTCGACGGCCATGCCTGGCTGCGGGTCTACGACGCCGAGGGCGAGGAGTTCCTGGCCGCGCCGCTGAAGGCGCTCCGGATCGCCCGCACCGATCTGCGCGAGCAGGCACGTCAGGCGGGCCTGCCCGTCACGGACGCCGAGTACGAGGCGTATCTGAGCGCCGCGTTCCACGGCGCCGTCGGCGGGCTGTCGGCCGATCCGGTGCTGCTCCCGACGCCCGAGGGCGGGCCCGGCGCCGTCCTGGACGCCACGCCCCGCTCCCGGCTGTGGGGGTACGGGATGACGGGCGCGCTCGGCTTCCTGCTGGCCCTGACGGCCACCTGGTTCGCCGTGAACCTGTCCCCCGCCCTGATCTGGACTCTGCCCGCCGGGATCGTGGTGGGTCTGGCGTCGGGCTGGCTCCTCGACCGCAACCGCAGCCAGCTCAAGATCAGCATCCATGGGATCGCGTCGGTCAGCCGGCTCGGCAAGACCGACTGGTCGCTGCGGCGCGAGACCGTCGGCGGCGTCGGCATCGACCACGGCGCCGAAGGGATCCCCCGCCTGGTCGTCTGGTCGCCCGCGGGCCGTGTGCTGCGCCGGGTGACCTTCGCGCCCGACCTCGCCGAGCTGCGCCGCGCCTGCGAGCAGTACGGCCTGCCCTGGGGCCCGCCCGATTCGGCCGGTTCCGCCAGCCCGCCGCCCGAGATCTAGCCGGCGCGCAGCGGGTAGACCGCGAGGGTCTCGTAGCGGGGCTTGGGGAAGTGGCTGCGGATCAGCTGGACCGTGGCGGCCTGCCAGGGACGGCCCGCGTAGGAGGCCAGCCGCTCGGTCAGCGGGCGGACGTCGCGAGGGGTGCGGCAGCGCGCCAAGGTCAGATGGGGACGGAACGGCTTCTGGTCGGGTGGGACGCCCGCGTGACGGCCCGCCGCCGACGCCGAGGCCGCCAGCTTGGCCAGCGGCCTGCGATCCCCGTAGACGCCCGTCCACAGCACCCTGGCGTGCACCCCGCCGCTGGGGAACGCGCCGACGCCCGCGAACGACAGGGCGAGCGCCGGGGTCCGGGCGGCGGCCCGCTGGAGGTGCGGGATCAGGCGTTCGCGCGCCTCGTCGTCCAGATCACCGTAGAACGCGACGGTGACGTGCCAGAGATCGCGGTCCGCCCAGCGCAGGGCCGGCCACTCCTTGCGGAGCGGTGCGGTGAAGGACTCCAGTTCGTCGAGGATCTCGTCCGGCGGGACGAGCGCCGCGAACAGCCGCATGTCAGGCGCGCTCTATGGCACGGGCGTGCGCGTACAGCACATGCGCCAGAAGGGCGGGCGCCTGCTGGGCGGAGCCGTCGGTGAGGACGTCGGGGGTGAGGTTCCAGTCGCCGCCGACCCACGCGTCCGACAGGGTGCCCTCGGCGGACGGCAGCGAGTTCGCCGACTGCCTGATCTTCATGGCGCGGACCGAGGAGTCCGTCGCGGTGTCGCCGGCCACGCAGATCACCGGGACGCCCGCGGCGGGGCCCTCGTCGACCAGCCGCATGATCCTGTCGCCGTGCTGCTCCAGGGCCGCGCCGACGTCGAACAGCACCACCAGCCGGACGGGCGGGGCGCCCGCCAGCAGCGCGGTGTCGTCGCCGCCGACGGACCGCAGGTCGATCAGGTTGAGGAGCTGGTCGAGCCGGGCCGACAGGCCGGGGCCGTAGGCGACGCCGCCGCCGGTCAGGGCGGGCGACAGGGAGTTCACCCAGCCCGCCCCCGAAAGGCCGGAGCCGTCGAGGACGTCCAGCCCGGAACTGCCCGGCGGGACGGCCGCGAAGAACCGGGTGACCAGCGACCAGGCGTAGGCGGCCGCGTCGCGCGGCAGCGGCCCCTCGTTGATCCACAGGCAGCGGCGCCACGGCATCCGCAGCACCAGCGGAATGCTCAGGGCGGTGGTCTCGGGCGCGGTCAGGGTGCCGAGCAGGACTCCCTGGCCGAGCCGTTCGACCGGGCCCCAGGTGAGCCACTGGGCCGAGCTGAACGGCGCCAGTTCGGCGCTGACGTGCGTGTCCTGCTGGACGAGTTCGCCGGCGAGCTGTGCCATGTCGGCGTTCATCCGGTCGGTGGCCGCCCGCATGAGCTCCTGGGACCGGCCGGCCGGGGCGCGTCCCGTCACCTCGTCGTCGCGGATCGCCAGCGCGTGCGCCATCGACGACCGGTAGGACTCCAGGGAGCGGCTCGCGTCCTCCCAGACCATCCAGACCCGGTCGGTGTAGGCGACCTCGCGGAGCCCCTGCGGTGGTTCGGACGGCGCGCCGGGGGTTCCGGCCGTCGGGCTCTGCCCCACCGGGGAACCGGGCGGAATCGACCAGCCGGGCGTGGCCTGCGGAGACGGGGGCGGTGGCGGGGGCGCCGGCCTGCCGGGCGGGGGCGGCGCGGGCTGG
>NZ_BAAGZI010000553.1:0-2909 GCF_054778695.1 Actinocorallia lasiicapitis | reverse complement strand
CAGGGCCGGGCACCGGCTGGAGGAGGGCGCGGAGCCCGGCAGCCTGATCTGCCCGTCCACCGGGGCCCGTTACCGCGAGACGGCGCCCGACACGCTCGTCGAACAGGAGTAGCGGATGCACCGCGTCGGCACACGCCCCGCCGGGACGCTTCCCCCGGTCCCCGGGCCGCGCGGCCCGGCGCGGGCCTCCGGCCGCAGCCAGGACCTCGACCTGCTCCGCCTCACCGCGATCTGCGGGGTGGTCGCCATCCACATCGTGGGGCTGGTCGTCGCCAGGGCCGACCTGCGCGGGACGCGCCAGTGGTGGGCGGCCGTCGCGATCGACCTGGGTTTCGTCTGGGTGGTCCCGGTGTTCGTGATGGTCAGCGGGGCGCTGCTGCTGCACCCCAGGATGCACGCGCAGGGGCCCGCGGTGTTCTACCGGAAGCGGGCGCTGCGGATCGTCCCGCCGCTGGTCGCCTGGCATCTGATCCACCTGGTCGTGGTCAGGCTGGCGCTCAGGGACGAGCACCGGTCGGCCGCCGCCTGGGCGATGACCGTGATCGACGCGAAGGTGTTCACCGGCGCGTACTTCCTCTGGCTGATCCTCGGCCTGTACGCGATCGCACCGGTTCTGGCGGCGTTCCTGGCGGCGGGCGGGGTGCGGCGGGCGCGGATCACCGCGGCGGCCGCCCTGGGTTGGAGCACGGTCATGTGGCTGCTGCCCGGGCTGAGCGCGCTGCTCGGGGCGGCACGGCCGGTCACGCTCGGGGCCTGGACGATGTGGCTGCCCTACGTCGGGTACTTCCTGGCTGGGTGGGCGCTGCGGGCGTCACGGCCGAACCGGCGGACCTGCTGGCTGCTGCGGGCCGGGGCCGTCGTGCTGCTCGCCGAGGTGGTCTGGCAGTACGGGCACGGTGGCGGGCATCCGGTGCTGAAGGCACTCCTGCCGACCGGGTACTACGGCGGGGCGGTGGCGCTCGCGTCGGTGCTGCTGTTCACCGGGGTGACCGGGCTGGTCGGCCCCGCCGGTCTCCCGGCGGCCCTGGCCCGGTTCCTGCCAGGGCTCGCGGACGCGGCGTTCGGGGTCTTCCTGGTCCATCTGATCGTGCTGGCGCTGCTCCAGGAGCTGGTTCCGGCGCTGGCCGCCCCGCCCACGCTCCGCGTCATGCTCGGCGTGTACGCCGTGGTGCTGACGCTGTCGTTCGCGGTGGTGGCGGTGGCGCGCCGGATCCCCTACCTGCGGGCGCTGGTCTAGCAGACGCTAGCCGCCGATGACGATGTGGCGGACGCCCTGCCAGTCCGCCGGATCGGTGACGCGCCGCCCGTCGACCAGAGTGGTGACGCCCGGCAGGTCGGCGGGGCGCAGCGCCCGGTACTCCTCATGGTCCGCCTGGACGATCGCCGCCTCGACGGCCTCGCCCCGGTGCGGCGGCAGCCCCAGCCCCACGAGATCGTCGGACGTGTACAGCGGATCGGCCACATACGGGAGCGCGCCCCGGTCGCGGAGCGCCGCGACCAGCGGGAACACCCCGGAGAACGCCGTCTCCCGCACCCCGCCCCGGTAGGCGGCGCCCAGCACCAGCACCGGGACCCCGTCGAGCGGGCCGTGGGCGGCGGCGAGCAGGTCGGCGCCGTAGGCGGGCATCCGCCGGTTGGCCTCGCGGGCCGCGCGCACCACGGTGGCGTCCGGGTCGTTCCACAGATACATCTGCGGATAGACCGGGATGCAGTGGCCGCCCACCGCGATCCCCGGGCTGTGGATGTGGCTGTACGGCTGGCTGTTGCACGCCTCGATGACCTTGGTGACGTCCACCCCGACCGTGGCGGCGTACCGGGCGAACTGGTTCGCGAGCCCGATGTTGACGTCGCGGAACGTGGTCTCGGCGAGCTTCGCCATCTCGGCGGCCTCCGCCGAACCCAGATCCCACACGCCGTTCGGCCGGTCCAGATCGGGCCGCGGATCGAACGTCAGGACCGACTCGTAGAACGCGACACCGTGCCGGGCCGAACCGGCGTCGATCCCGCCGACCAGCTTGGGGTAGCGGCGCAGATCGGCGAAGACCCGGCCCGTCAGCACCCGTTCGGGGCTGAACACCAGGTGGAAGCCGTCGCCCGGGGCGAGCCCCGAGCCTTCGGCGAGCATCGGCGCCCAGCGGTCCCTGGTGGTGCCGACCGGCAGGGTCGTCTCATAGCTGACCAGGGTGCCGGGCTTCAGCCCGGCCGCGATCGCGCGGGTCGCGGAGTCCATCCAGCCGAAGTCGGGGATGCCCGCCTCGTCCACATACAGCGGCACCACCACGACGACGGCCTGCGACCGCGCGACGGCGGCCGTGGTGTCGGTGGTGGCGCTGAGCAGGCCCGCCGAGACGGTCTCCTTCAGCTTGACGTCCAGGTCGGTCTCGCCGGGGAACGGCACGGCCCCGTCGTTGACCAGGCCCACCACCCGGTCACTGACGTCGGCGCCGACCACCTCGTGGCCCGCCCCCGCGAACTGGACCGCCAGCGGAAGACCGATCTTCCCGAGGCCGACGACACAGATCCTCAACGCTGTTCCTTTCGGTGGACGAGCTCACGGACCGCCCGTTTGGCGATCCTCGTCAGAGTGACGCGCTGGACTTTGATCACGAGCGGACGGCGGGGTTCGCCCGCGACGACCACGTCATAGGGACGGAACCGGTGCCAGCGGCGGGTGCGGGCGGACGCTCCGGAGAGCGGGAACTCATACAGATGGCCGTCCGCCTCGGCGTACAGCAGGACCGTCTGGCGGCGGCCCGCGCCGTCCGCGGCCGACAGCAGCCGGTCGAACGGGATCTCCAGCCGCACTTCGGTCCGGTCGCCGTCGGTCTCCAGCCGCAGGCCGTCCAGGAGGCGCGGGGCGGGACGGTCGGGGCTGCGCCGCGTCGACCTCATCCGCTCCTCGCGCGGCG
>NZ_BAAGZI010000552.1:0-2917 GCF_054778695.1 Actinocorallia lasiicapitis | reverse complement strand
ACCGCGTACGGCGAGGCGACGCCCGACAGCAGGAACGAGCCGCCCTGGTCGGGCAGGGGAGTGTGCTCGGGGCACGCGCCGTCGATCCGTGCCGCCGCGCCGCGGACGGCGCGGACGTGCCGCGCCTCGGATGAGCCCGCCTGAAGCGGTCCGCCGACGTTCATGGCGCGCAACTGTAAGGAGAAGTCTCGATCATGTCGCCGCACCGTTCCGGAGCACTGTGCCAACTCCTCTTTACCCCGCTGGCGGCGCCAGAACGCCGGACGCGTCCTTTTCGGCATCGCGCGGCCCTGACGCGCCGCTCCGGCGGGAACGTCAGAGGAACTCAGAGGGAACTCAGAGGGAACACGGTGGGGGAACGGCCCGGGGGCGGGGCGGGGTCAGACCGCGAAGGACGCCCAGACCGCCTTGCCGCCGGTGGCCAGCGGAGCCCAGCCCCAGGCCTCGGATGTGCCCGCCACGACCTGGAGTCCGCGCCCGTTCTCGGCGAACTCGTCGGGCTCGCCGGGGACCGGCGCCGCACTGTTGGGGTCGGTGACGATCGCCAGGACCCGCTTGTCCTGCCGCATGAGGATGAGCTGGATGGGCGCGCGCGACAGGCGGTGTCTGCCGTGCAGGCCGTAGCGCAGCGCGTTGGTGACCAGTTCGGACACGACCACGCTCGCCTCGCACAGGACGTCGATGGCGTCCCAGTCCTTGAGGGTCGTGGTGGTGAACTCACGGGCCTTTCTCGGCGACCCCAGATCGCTGTTCAGCGGGCAGCGGGCGAGCCGCGTCGTCCCGTTGGCGGGCGGGGTGGGCCAGTGGCTCGACTCCAAGGTGGGAAGCAGCGCGGGCCACCGGGTCTCCTCGGGGCAGGAGGAGACCGGCCGGTGGTGCACGACGCGAGGAGTCCGCTGGAGGGTCATGAGAGGTCCTGTCGCGGTCCAGTGATGCAGCGGGTGGGCGTCCGCTATCTTTCCCTCCGAGGCGTGCAGGTGCAAGGGCTCCTGCACGTGCATCCGTCCTTGCATGTGAGAAAGTCACCTTGGAACGGAGCAATGCCGGGGGATCACCGAAGTGGGGGTCGATGTGCACGCACAGCAGGTGTGGTTGAAGGCCGCCCGGAGCAATCCGAGCGGCAACTGTGTCGAACTGAGCGAACTGCCCAGCGGCGAGATCGCGATGCGGAACTCCCGGCACCCGGAGGGTCCGGTGCTGGTGTACACGCGTGAGGAGATCGAGGCGTTCATCGGGGGCGCCAAGGACGGTGATTTCGATCATCTGGTGGCGTAGCCACGGGGGGCTCCCCGTGGGATACTGATCCGTCCGTCGGACCCCTCGGCCCCACAGGGAGCCCTTGATGGCCAACGCGGAAGCCGCTTCCGTGCTCGACTTCTCCGCCAACACCGGCGGAGGCCCGACCGTGCTGCGCATCTTGCTGGGCGCGCAGCTGCGTCGGCTGCGCGAGGCCAAGAGCATCACCAGAGAACAGGCCGGCTACGCCATCCGCGCCTCCGATTCCAAGATCTCCCGGATGGAGCTCGGCCGCGTCTCCTTCAAGGAACGCGACATCGAGGACCTCCTCACCCTCTACGGCGTTACCGCCCGGGACGAGCGGGAGCGGGCGCTGCTGCTGGCCCGCCGCGCCAGCGCCAACGGCTGGTGGCACAACTACAGCGACGTCCTCCCGACGTGGTTCGAGAACTACATCGGCCTGGAGGAGGCGGCCAGCCGGATCCGCGCCTACGAGGTGCAGTTCGTGCCGGGCCTGCTCCAGCAGGAGGGCTACGCCCGCGCCGTCACCCTGCTCGGGCACGCCGCCGCGGCGCCCGAAGAGATCGACCGCAGGGTCGAGATGCGGATGAAGCGCCAGGAACTCCTCGACGCCGAACACGCGCCCCATTTGTGGGCCGTCGTGGACGAAGCCGTCGTCCGCCGCCCGATCGGCTCCAGCGCGATCATGCGGTCCCAGCTCGAGTTCCTGATCGAGTCCTGCGCCCGGCCGAACGTCACCCTCCAGGTCGTGCCGTTCGCGCGCGGCGGGCACGCCGCCGCCGGCGGGCCGTTCAGCATCCTGCGCTTCGCCGAGCAGGACCTGCCCGACGTCGTCTACCTCGAGCAGCTCACCAGCGCGGTCTATCTGGAGAAGCGCGACGACATCGAGCGCTATCTCGCCGTCATGGAGCAGTTGTGCGTCGAGGCCGAACCGGCCGCCGAGACCCCCGCCATACTCAAACGGCTGCTCGACGAGATCTGAGAACGATTCACTTCTCGGTCCGGTCGCAGGGAACTCCTGCGGCCGGACCTTTTTATATGTGCCGGATCGTCATACGCGTGCCATTCTCTGAATGTGGCCGACATTACAGCGTCGTTGACGATCAACAGCCCACATCCCTTGCAGGATAGGAGTTGTGCCCGCGCGCCGAGACGCGGACCATCGCTTTGTTAAGGGAATGTGAACGGTCTGTGCCGAATATGCTCTGATTTCGAGGACGGCTTGTGAGCGAACTGCTGGAACGGCTGGAAGACGACGTGGCGGCCCGTGCGCTCCACTTCGACAGGCCCCTGCCCCACCCGCTGGTCCACAAGTCGGGAATCGGCGAGGTCTTCCTCACCGACCACGCCCCGCTGCCCGGCGGCGGAATTCTCCTCGCGGGTGAACTGCCGGTCGCACACCGCTATTTCAACGACCTTCCCGTGCCGCGCCTCGATCTGATGCCGCTGCTCGAACTCTGCCGCCAGGGCTGCCTCGTCTTCGCCCACGCCCACCGCGGAGTGGCCGGAGACCGCCGGTTCGTGCTGCGCTCCCTGACCGGCCGGCTCACCGGGGCGCTCCCGGCCCGCCGCGTCCTCGCCGAGGCCCAGATCGTCCAGGCCGCGCCGCGCGCCCTCACCCTGGACTTCACGGTCCGCGACGAGGACGGCGCCGGCCTCG
>NZ_BAAGZI010000551.1:0-2928 GCF_054778695.1 Actinocorallia lasiicapitis | reverse complement strand
GGGTGGCGCCGCCGACGTAGGCCGAGCCGAGGGCCGCCGCCGCGCACGCCGGTTCGGGACGGCCGGGACGCAGCGCCGTCCCGAAGGCCACGCCGGGCTGGTCGGCGAAGGTGCCCTTGGCCAGGGTGGTGAGAACAGGTCCCGGCCCCAGTTCCAGATAGTTGGTGACGCCGAGGGACTGCGCCGTCAGCAGGCCGTCGTGGAAGCGGACGGCCTCGCGGATGTGCCGCACCCAGTACTCGGGCGTGGTGATCTCCTCCCCCGCCTCGGCGCCCGACAGGTTCGAGATGATCCTGAGCGTGGGTGGCCGGTAGGTGAGAGTGCGGGCGACGTCGTGGAACGCCGCGAGCGCGCCGTCCATGTGCGGGGAGTGGAAGGCGTGGCTGACCGTCAGCCGCCGCGACTTCTCAAAACCCGCGGCGATCTCCGCCACCACGTTTTCATCACCCGAGATCACCACGGAGCGGGCACCGTTGACGGCCGCGATCGAAACCTTGTCCTCCACTCCGGCCAGCGCGGCCAGGGCCTCTTCCTCGGAGGCGGGCAACGCGACCATCGCCCCACCCGCGGGCAACGCCTGCATCAGCCGTGCCCGCGCGGCGACCAACGCGCACGCGTCCGCCAGGTCCAGCACCCCCGCCACGTGCGCGGCCGCCAGCTCCCCGACTGAATGGCCCAGCAGCACGTCGGGGGCCAGCCCCCACGACGCGAACAGGCGGAACAACGCCACCTCGAGGGCGAACAGCGAGGTCTGCGCGTACACCGTCCGGTGCAGCAGCGGATCGTCGTCGGCGAACATCACCTCACGCAGCGGGCGTTCCGCGTGACCGGCGAGATGGGCGTCGACCAGCGCGCACACCTCGTCGAGGGCGGCGGCGAACACCGGATACGCCGTGTACAGCTCCCGGCCCATCCCCGGACGCTGCGCGCCCTGGCCGGTGAACAGGTAGGCGAAGCGTCCACCGGCCGAGACCCCCTGCACGACCCTCGGTGTCTCCGCTCCCCTGGCCAGGTCCCCGGCGCCGAGCCGCAGGTCGGCGCCGGCCTCGCCGATCACGACGGCGCGGTGCTCGAAGGCCGAGCGGGTCGTGGCCAGGGAGTAGCCGATGTCGGACGGCCGGTCCGCCGCGAGTGACGCCAGCCGGGCGGCCTGGCCGCGCAGCGCCTCCCGGGTCTTCGCCGACAGCGGCCAGACGACCGGAAGCCCGTCCTGTGCGGTCGCGGCGACCGGGGCGGCGGTCTCGGGGAACTCCTCGATGATCACGTGGGCGTTGGTGCCGCTGATCCCGAACGACGACACCCCCGCCCGGCGCGGACGGCCCGTCTCCGGCCACTCCCGCGCCTCGGTCAGCAGCCGGACGTCACCGGACGACCAGTCGACGTGCGGGCTGAGCTCGTCGACGTGCAGGGTCCTGGGCAGTTCCCCATGCCGCATCGCCTGCACCATCTTGATGATCCCGCCCACCCCGGCGGCGGCCTGGGAGTGGCCGATGTTCGACTTCAGCGAACCCAGCCACAACGGCTCCCCGCCACGGTCCCGCCCGTAGGCCGCCATCAGCGCCTGTGCTTCGATCGGGTCACCGAGCCGGGTGCCGGTGCCGTGCGCCTCGACGGCGTCAACCTCGCCCGCCGCGAGACCCGCGTTGGTGAGCGCCTGGCGGATCACCCGCTCCTGGGCGCGGCCGTTCGGCGCGGTCAGGCCGTTGGACGCGCCGTCCTGGTTGACGGCGCTCCCCCTGATCACCGCGACGACGGGATGGCCATTGCGGCGGGCGTCCGACAGCCGTTCCAGCAGCAGCATCCCGGCGCCCTCGCTCCAGCCGGTGCCGTCGGCCGCCGCGGAGAACGCCTTGCAGCGGCCGTCCGCCGACAGGCCGCGCTGGCGGCTGAACTCGACGAACGTCGACGGGGTCGCCATCACGGTCACTCCCCCGGCCAGCGCCAGCGAGCATTCCCCGGAACGCAGCGCCTGGCCCGCCAGGTGCAGGGCGACCAGCGAGGAGGAGCACGCGGTGTCCACCGTGATCGCCGGGCCTTCGAGCCCGTAGGTGTAGGCGACACGGCCCGAGGCGACGCTGGGCATACTGCCGCTGCCCACATACCCTTCGAACCCGTCGGGGGCCGACGGCCGCAGCCGGGCGCCGTAGTCGTCGTACATGATGCCGGTGAAGACGCCGGTGCTGCTGCCGCGCAGCTCGGACGGGACGATCCCGGCCCGTTCGAACGCCTCCCACGCGGTCTCCAGCAGCAGCCGCTGCTGCGGGTCGATCGCGAGCGCCTCACGCGGGGAGATCCCGAAGAAGGCGGGGTCGAAGTCGGCGGCGTCGTGCAGGAAGCCGCCGTGCCGGGTGTAGGACGTGCCGGGCCGGTCAGGGTCGGGGTCGTAGAGGGCGTCCAGGTCCCAGCCGCGGTTTCCGGGGAACGCCGACACCGCGTCGGCGCCCTCGGCGACCAGCCTCCACAGGTCCTCGGGGCTGCGGACGTCCCCGGGGTACCGGCAGGCCATCGCGATGATCGCGATCGGGTCGTCGGTTTCCGCCGCCCGCACCTGGGAGACGGGCGCGGCGTCGGCGGGGCGGCCGAGCAGTTCGGCACGCAGGTGGACGGTGAGGGCGGCCGGATCCGGATGGTCGAACACCACGGTGGTGGCGAGGGTGAGGCCGGTCGCGGCGTTGAGCTGGTTGCGCAGTTCGACCGCGGTGAGGGAGTCGAATCCGAGGGCTTTGAAGGCGCGCCGGGGTTCGATGCCGTCGGCGGAGGGACGTCCGAGCACGGCCGCCGTGGTGGCCAGCACGAGCTTCCGCACCTGGTCGAGCTGCTCCTGTTCTGTCTCCCCGGCGAGCCGTCTGGCCAGCGGCAGGGCGGCGGCCGCCGTGGCGGCCTTGCGGAGCGGCGGCCGGACGAGGTCCCGGAGGACGGCGGCGGGCG
>NZ_BAAGZI010000550.1:0-2938 GCF_054778695.1 Actinocorallia lasiicapitis | reverse complement strand
TGCCCGCCGCCAAGCGCGCGTCGGCCGCCGCCGCGCCCACCGTCGCGATCGTCGGGGCCGGCCTGGCCGGGATCCGCGCCGCGCACTGGCTCTACACCGTCAAGGGCATCAGGGCGACCGTCTACGAGGGCAGTGGCCGCGCGGGCGGGCGCTGCTACTCCCTGCGCGGCACCTTCGGCGACGTCGTCGTCGAGCACGGCGGCGCGTTCATCAACACCGACCACGGCCTCACCCGCAACCTCGCCCACCAGCTCGGACTGAGCCTGCGCAACGTCAACGGCGGCAACGACCCGGCCGGGCCCGAGCAGTACTGGATGGACGGCGCCCCCTACACCTACGACGCCGCCAACGCCGACTGGGGCGTCGTGCAGACCGCCTTCAAGTCCGCGCTCGCCGCCGCTCCCTGGGCGCAGACCTTCGACGACCACACCGCCGCGGGCGTCTCCCTCGACCAGATGAGCGTCAACGACTGGATCTCCGCCAAGATCCCCGGCGGTACCGCGGGGAGGTTCGGCCGGCTCCTGCAGAGCAACGCGATCGCCGAGTACGGGAGGGACCCCGGCAGCCAGTCGGCGCTCAACCTGATCTACCTGCTCGGCTGGAACAGCCAGAACTCGCTCGAGCCGATGACCGGCGGCGACGAGAAGTACACGATCGACGGCGGCAACGACCAGCTCATCACCCGGATGATCGCCGAACTGCCCGCGGGCACGGTCAAGTACGGCCACAAGCTGACGGCCGTCCGGCAGGGCGACACGGCCGTGCTCACCTTCGCCAACGGCAACAAGTCCGTCGAGGTCAAGGTCGACCGGGCGGTCCTCGCGCTGCCGTTCACCACCCTGCGCGACTGCGACCTGTCCGGCGCGGGACTGTCCGCGCTCAAGCTCCGGGCCATCCGCGAGATGGACCTCGGCAGCAACGGCAAGATCCATGTCGGACTGACCTCGCGGCCGTGGCTGGCCCAGGGGCTCGGCGGGACCAGCTACACCGCGCCGAGCGGCTTCCAGTGCGCCTGGGACGACACCGCGGCCAGCGGCCGCGCCGACGGGGTCATGTGCTATTTCCCCGGTGGCACCCAGACCACGTCCGGCTGGACCGGGGCCGCGTTCGGCACCGCGCCCGCCGCCCAGGTCAACGGGTTCCTCACCCAGATCGACCGGGTGTTCCCCGGGACGGCCGCCGCCTACGACGGCCGCTCCTACCGCAGCGCCTGGCATCTCAACCCCTGGTCGAAGGGGGCCTACACCTGCCCGCGCCCCGGCCAGTACACCTCGCTGTTCGGTGTCGAGGCCCGGCCGGAAGGCCTGATCCACTTCGCCGGCGAGCACACCTCGGTCGAGTACTTCGGCTTCCTCAACGGCGCCGTCGAGTCCGGTGAACGCGCCGCCAAGGAGATCTCCGGCGTCCGGATCGACACCGGCAGGCGCACCGGCCGCTGGAGCTAGTCAGGTACGGGCCCACCAGGTGGCGGCGAGGAGTTCGGCCACCAGGGTCTCGGTGAGCAGCGCGACATCGGGGTCGGTGTCGTGGCGGTAGCGGACGGCGGCGCGTGCGCCCCCCACCTCCGGTCCGACCGTCACGACAGTGGAACCGCGCAGCGTGATCCACTCCATCGCCTGGGCGTCGTAGCGCGACCCGGGGAACAGCAGGGCCCGGTAGTCGCGGGTCTTGGTCAGATAGACGTCGACATGCGCCCAGTCGCCGGTCTCGCACGCGTCGGCGGGACGGCGCGGCCCCTCGCGGACCATCAGCGCCGACTGCTCGGCCGAGGAGATCCGCTCGTACGGAGCGATCGCGTAGACGCCGTCGGGGCCGTCGAGCAGCGGCCCGACCGCGCCGAACCAGCGGCCTTCCAGCAGGTCATCGGACGCCTCCGCCGCCCTGTCCAGCAGCGCGGGCAGATCCCGCGCCACCCCCGTCAGCCGGGCCTCCAGCGCCAGCAGCAGCGCCAGGGTGTGCTGGAACGAACGGCAGGCGACGCCGCCCTTCTCCGCGCCCGCGAGCATCGGGACGACCAGCGACGCCCCCTCGGTGACGGGCGAGCCCTCGACGTTGGTGAGCGCGACATGCCCCGGATAGGCGGGCAGGACGTCCAGGACCTCCCGGCTGCCGCCGGTCGCCGAGATCGCCACCACCAGGGTTCCCGGTCTGGCCGGTCCCGGCAGTGCCGAGGCGTACTCGGCGACGGCGTCGATCCCGGCCCTGCGCAGCCGGTGCGCGGCGACGGTCGCGGCGTACCGCGAGCTGCCCATGCCAAGGAACACGACCCGTTCGGTGGGCCCGAGCGGGGCGAAGGGGTCGCCGTCGCGGAGCGCGGCGGCCAGCTCCCGCAACGCGGCGGGCTTGGCCTCAAGATCGGCGCGGAACAGCGCGGGGTCCATCTACAGCCCTCCGTACCAGGAACGCAGCACGCCCAGCGGGGCGTACCGCCAGCGGGGCAGGAACCGGGCCGCGTAGATCAGCTCCCGGCATTCCTGCTCGATCGAGAACGCCCTGACCAGGCGTTCGTCAAAGAACTCGGGGGAGCCGTAGGCGGCGAGGAACTCCGCGCACGCCGTCCGGACCCAGCCGGAGGCGTCGTGCCCGTGGCGCTCCGACGCGATCTGCCCGACGTGCTCGATGCTGGTCAACATTTGGGCGACGTCGCGGGCGGCGGGCTGGAGTTCGGCGGTCGCGACCGCCGGATTGCCGTCGAAGTCGATCACGGCATGGCCGCCGCGCCAGCGCAGCACCTGGCCGACGTGCAGATCGCCGTGGATCCGCAGCAGCGGGACGACAGCCGGATCGGCCGGTTCGCTCAGCTCCCGCCTGATCAGCCCGGCCCGGTCGTGCAGCCAGCGGTCGTCGGTCAGGGCCAGGGCCTCGTCGAGGTCGGCGAGCGCGCCGGGCAGCCGGTGGAGCGCCCCCTGGGTGACCGGGGCCGGATCGACCGCGGTGG
>NZ_BAAGZI010000549.1:0-2954 GCF_054778695.1 Actinocorallia lasiicapitis | reverse complement strand
CGCCCGCGACGGCGGCCCGCTGCCGCCGCCCCGGCTGATCGCCGAGCTGACCGTCGCGCTGGGCTCGCTGCGCGTCCGCGACGAGGCCTGGATCCATGTCACCGTCGCCTCGCTCCCCCGGCACCGGCAGTTCTGGCAGCACGTCCTCACCCACGCCGAACCGCGCCACCTGGCCGCGCCGGCCTGCCTCTACGCCTACTGCGCCTACCTCGGCGGCGACGGCACCCTCGCCAACCTCGCCCTCGATCTCTGCGATTCGGTCTCGCCCGGCTACTCGATGTCCCGGCTGCTCCGGCAGGCGCTGCACAACGGGCTCCACCCCACGGAAGCCCTCATCTCGCTGACCTCGGCGGATCTGGCCGACGCCTACGGTGATCCACCCGGGCTGCTGCCCGACGTTCCCGGCTCGGCGGCCGCCTGACCGACGGGTCAGAGTGGGGTGATCTGCGTCATAAAGTACGGAGGTGAGTTTCTTGAGTAAGTGGCCTCGGCCCGCCCGCTGGGGCGTCCGGGTCCTGGCATCGGTACTGGTCATCGCGGTTCTGGCGGCTCTCTGGCTGACCTGGACGGTCCGCCGGGCGTTCCCCGACTATTCGGGTTCCGAGCGGCTGCCCGGGCTCAGCGGGAACGTCGAGGTGAAGCGCGACTCCTACGGGATTCCGCAGATCTACGCCGACACCCCCGAAGACCTGATGGCCGCCCAGGGGTACGCGACGGCACAGGACCGGTTCTGGGAGATGGACTTCCGGCGGCACGTCACCGCCGGCCGGCTGTCGGAGCTGTTCGGCGACGCCACCCTCGACACCGACAAGGTGGTGCGCACCCTCGGCTGGCGGAAGACCGCCGAGCAGGAGATCGGGCTGCTGAAGCCCGAGACCCGCAAGCTGCTGGAGTCCTACGCCTCCGGGGTCAACGCCTGGCTCGACCAGCACCCGAACACCGCGAACCAGGCGCTCGAGTACTCGGTGCTCGGCTTCCAGAACAGCGGCTACAAGCCCGAGAAATGGAGCCCCGCCGACTCGGTGGCCTGGCTCAAGGCCATGGCCTGGGACTTGCGCTCCAACATGGACGAGGAGCTCGGCCGGGCCCTGGCCGACCAGAAGCTGCCCAAGGACAGGGTCGACCGGCTCTACCCCGGCTACGCCTACGACCGGATGCCGGTGATCGTGAAGAACGCCAAGGTCAGCGGCGGGAAGTTCGTCGCCGACCAGGAGCGCACCGCTCCCGCCCGGGCGCTGAGCGACGTGTTCAAGGCGATCCGGGTGATGCCCGCGGGGCTCGGCAACGGCGCCCCCGAGGTCGGCTCCAACTCGTGGGTCGTCGGCGGTTCGCGGACGACCACCGGCAAGCCGCTGCTCGCCAACGACCCGCACCTCGCGCCGCACCTGCCGTCGGTCTGGTACCAGGCGGGCCTGCACTGCAGGACCGTCTCGGCGGCCTGCCCCTACGACGTCACCGGGTTCACCTTCTCCGGGCTGCCCGGTGTGGTCATCGGCCACAACCACAAGGTGGCGTGGGGCTTCACCAACCTGGGTCCGGACGTCACCGACCTGTACCTGGAGAAGACCACCGGGACGACCTACGAGTACAAGGGCGTCCAGGAGCCCCTGCGGACCCACCAGGAGACGATCAAGGTCGCGGGCGGCGACGACGTCACGATCACCGTCCGGGCGACCAGGCACGGACCGCTGATCTCCGACGTCATGGACGATCCGAAGAAGCTGGCCACCGACGGGATGTCCGTCGCGCTGCGCTGGACGGCGCTCGACCCGGGCCGCACCGCCGACGCGATCTTCGATATGAACCGGGCGACCGACTGGAAGTCCTTCCGGGAGGGCGCGGCGGCGTTCGAGGTCCCGGCGCAGAACCTGGTCTACGCGGACGTCGAGGGCAACATCGGCTACCAGTCGCCGGGCCGTATCCCGATCCGCACCGCCGGTGACGGCACCCGGCCCGTCGCGGGCTGGGACGGCGCCCACGAGTGGAAGGGCTTCCTGCCCTTCGAGGAGCTGCCGACCGCCTACAACCCGCCCGAGGGGTACATCGTCACCGCCAACAACGCGGTCGTCGGCCCCTCCTACCAGCCGCTGCTCACCAAGGACTGGTCGTACGGGTACCGCGCCGAACGCATCGACGAGCGGATCAAGAACGGCGGCAAGCTCGACATCGCCGCGATGTCCTCGATCCAGATGGACTCCCGCAACGGTTTCGCCCCGACCCTCGTCCCCGAGCTGATCCGGCTGGGCGCGGGCGCCAAGGGCGCCGAGCTGCTGAACGGCTGGGATTTCGACCAGCCCGCCGATTCGGCCGCCGCGGCGTTCTTCAACGCGTCCTGGCGTCATCTGCTGCTGCGCACTTTCAACGACGACCTGCCCGAGGGCGCCCGTCCCGACGGCGGCGACCGCTGGTTCGAAGTGGTCCGAGCCCTCCTCACCCAGCCGGACGACCCCTACTGGGACGACTCCACCACTCCGGCGAAGGAGACCCGCGACGACATGATCAAGGCGGCTCTGTCCGACGCCTCCGCCGAGCTCACGAAGCGGCTGGGCAAGAACCCCTCTTCCTGGAAGTGGGGCGACCTCCACACCCTCACCTTGGAGAACGAGACCTTCGGCACTTCGGGCATCGCCCCGATCGAACGCCTCTTCAACCGGGGCCCACTCCGCCTGTCGGGCGGCCAGTCCATCGTCAACGCGACCGGCTGGGACGCCCAGGAGGGCTACCAGGTCGACTGGGTCCCCTCGATGCGCCTGGTCGCCGACCTCTCCAACTTCGACAACTCCCGCTACATCAACCTGGCGGGCGCGAGCGCCCACCCCTTCTCCCCCAACTACTGGGACCAGTCCTCCCTCTGGGCCTCCGGCCGGACCATCCCCTGGCCCTTCACGCCACCCGCCCAAACCCCCGCCAACACCCTCACCCTCACCCCCTGACATGAAGCAGGGGTAACGCGG
>NZ_BAAGZI010000548.1:0-2979 GCF_054778695.1 Actinocorallia lasiicapitis | reverse complement strand
TCCGCGGCCCGGCCCGCCGCCACGCCGCACCTGACACCGCCGCGACCACCGAACTGCGCGGCACTCTGGCCGGACTTTCCGCGACCGAACGCTCCCGTGCGCTGCTCGACCTGGTCCGTGCGCAGGCCGCCGCGATCCTCGGCCATGCCGGGCCGGAGGCGGTCGAACCCGAGCGCGCGTTCCGCGACCTGGGCTTCGACTCGCTGTCGGCCGTCGAACTCCGCAACCGGCTCGGCCAGGCCACCGGCCTGCGGCTCCCCGCGACCCTCGTGTTCGACCATCCCGCGCCCGCCGCCCTCGCCGACCGGCTGGACGCCGAACTGTCGGGCCTCACCGACGTGGCTCACACCGTCCCCGCCGGAACGGCCGCCGACGACGACCCGATCGTCATCGTCGGCATGGCCTGCCGCTATCCCGGCGGCGTCACCTCGGCCGAGGATCTCTGGAACCTGGTGGCCGAGGGCCGGGACGGTGTGTCGCTGTTCCCGGAGGACCGCGGCTGGGACGTGCCGTCGATCTACGATCCGGTGCCCGGCACCGAGGGCAAGACCTACACCCGCGAAGGCGCGTTCCTCCACGACGCGGGCGAGTTCGACGCCGGGTTCTTCGGGATCTCCCCGAACGAGGCCCAGATCATCGACCCGCAGCAGCGCCTGCTCCTGGAAGTCTCCTGGGAGGCCCTGGAACGCACGGGCGTCGACCCGCAGTCCCTGAAGGGCGCACCCGTCGGAGTGTTCGCGGGCCTGATGTACCACGACTACGCGTTCAACAACAGTTCGGGTTCGATCGTGTCCGGGCGGGTCGCCTACTCGCTCGGACTCGAAGGCCCGGCCGTCACCGTCGACACCGCCTGCTCCTCCTCACTGGTCGCCCTCCATCTGGCCGCCCAGTCACTCCGCGCCGGAGAATGCTCGCTCGCCCTGGCGGGCGGGGTGACGGTGATGGCGACTCCAGGCACGTTCATCGAGTTCAGCCGCCAGCGCGGGCTGTCGGCCGACGGCCGCTGCAAGTCCTTCGCCGAAGCCAGCGACGGCACCGGCTGGGGCGAGGGCGTCGGCGTCCTGGTCGTCGAACGACTGTCGGACGCCGTCCGCAACGGCCACACCGTCCACGCGATCCTGCGAGGCAGCGCGATCAACCAGGACGGCGCCTCCAACGGTCTGACCGCGCCGAACGGCCCGTCCCAACGGCGCGTGATCCGGGCGGCCCTCGCCAACGCCGGGCTGTCGAGCTCGGACGTGGACGCGGTGGAAGCCCATGGCACGGGCACCACGCTGGGCGATCCGATCGAGGCTCAGGCCTTGCTGGCGACCTACGGTCAGGATCGGGAACAGCCGCTGTGGCTCGGTTCGATCAAATCGAACATCGGGCACACCCAGGCAGCGGCCGGGGTCGCCGGGATCATCAAGATGGTCGAGGCGATGCGGCACGGAGTGCTCCCGAAAACCCTGCACGTGGACCGGCCGACGCCCCAGGTGGACTGGACCGAAGGCGACGTCAGCCTGCTGACCGAAGCCCGCGAGTGGCCGCGGAACGGGCGTCCGCGCCGGGCCGGAGTGTCGTCGTTCGGGATCAGCGGCACCAACGCCCACGTGATCATCGAGCAGGGTCCCGTGCCCGAGCCCGTCCCGGCCCGCCCGACGTCCCCCGCACCCGTGCCGTGGACCGTCTCGGCGAAGACCCCGGAAGCACTCACCGCCCAGGCGGCACGCCTGCACGCCTTCGTCACCGCCCGCCCCGACCTGAACCCCGCGGACATCGCGTTCTCACTGGCCGACGGCCGGGCGTCCCTCGAACACCGCGCCGTGGCGGTCGGCACGGACCGCGACACCCTGCTGACCGGCCTCGCCACCCTGGCGGCGGACGGCAGCACGAGCACCGTGGTCCGCGGCAAGGCGCGCTCCAGCGGCCTGACCGCGTTCCTCTTCTCCGGCCAGGGCAGCCAGCGCGTCGGCATGGGCCGCGAACTCCACACGACCTACCCGGTGTTCGCCGAAGCCTTCGACACGGCCTGCACCGCACTGGACGAGCACCTCGACCGCCCGCTCCGCGAGGTCGTGTGGGGTGACGAGGAAGCCCTGAACCAGACGGTCTACACGCAGGCCGGGCTGTTCGCGTTCGAGGTCGCCCTCTACCGCCTCGTCGAGTCGTGGGGGATCACCCCCGATTTCGTGGCTGGCCATTCGATCGGCGAGATCGGCGCGGCGCACGTCGCCGGGGTGTTCTCGCTGGCCGACGCCGCCCGTCTGGTGGCCGCCCGGGGCCGTCTGATGCAGGCGCTTCCCGCCGGCGGCGCGATGGTCGCGATCGAGGCGACCGAGGAGGAGACACGCCCGCTGCTCACCGGCGACGTGGGGATCGCCGCGGTCAACGGGCCGCGCTCCCTCGTGGTCTCGGGCGAGAGGACCGCGGTCGCGAAGGTCGTGGACGTGTTCGCCGCACAGGGCCGCAAGACGACCCCGCTACGGGTATCACACGCCTTCCATTCGCCGCTGATAGAACCGATGCTGGGCGAATTCCGACGCGTCGTCCAGAACCTGACCTTCGGGACGCCGTCGATCCGGCTGGTGTCGAACGTGACTGGCGCCATCGCCTCGACCGAACCGCAGACCCCCGAGTACTGGGTGCGGCACGTGCGTGACGCCGTCCGGTTCTCCGACGGGGTGCGCGCGCTGGAGACGGCCGGAGTCACCCGATTCCTGGAGATCGGCCCCGACGGCGTCCTCACCGCGATGGCCGCCCAGTCGTTCACCCATGACCACACGGTCGCGGCGGCCGCGCTGCGCCGAGACCGTCCCGAATCCGCCACCCTGCTGCTGGCGCTGGCCCGCCTCCACACCACCGGCCTGCCCCTCGACACGGCCGCCGTCCTCACCGGCCACGCCCCCCGCACCGTCGATCTGCCCACCTACGCCTTCCAGCACCGCCGCTACTGGGTGCACGAGCCCGCCACCGGCGGCGACGCGGCCGCGCTGGGCC
>NZ_BAAGZI010000547.1:0-2994 GCF_054778695.1 Actinocorallia lasiicapitis | reverse complement strand
GTGGCGGCTGGCCCCTGCGGGGCGGCTTCGCTGGCGGCCGTCCGGCGGGCCGGGGTCGAGCCGGGCGCGACGGTCGTGCTGCTGAGCACCGAAGGCGTCCAGGACTGATCGTCAGGCGGGCTGGCGGTGCAGGGCCGACAGGGCCGCGTCGACGGCGTCCGGGGACAGGATGTGGTCGAGGATCATCGTGGCGCAGCCCAGGAGGCCCGCGTCGTCCCCCAGCTCGGACGGTTCGATCCGGAGCTGGCGCGTGGCGACGGCCGCCGCCCGATGGTAGATCGACTCCCGGACCCCCGCGATCAGGTTCTTGCCCGACAGGTCGCCGCCCAGCACCACCAGCGCCGGGTTGAGGATGTTGACGGCCGCCGCGACGACCTCCCCGATCCGGCGGCCCGCCTCGCGGAGCACCGCGACGGCCTCCAGATCGCCCGACCGGGCGAACGACGCCAGTTCCGGTAGATCACGGGCACGGCCGTTGAGCTGGGCGAGCAGCGCCGCGCCGCCCGCGATGGTCTCGACACAGCCGACGGTTCCGCAGCCGCACAGCAGCCCGTCGGAGACGGGGATGTGGCCGATCTCGCCGGCGGAGCCGAACGCGCCCCGCTGGAGCCGTCCGCCGGAGACGATCCCGGCGCCGATGCCCGTCGAGGCCTTGATGAACAGCAGATCGTCGACGTCGTGGCGGAGCCGGTGCTCGCCGAGCGCCATCACGTTCACGTCATTGTCGATATGTACAGGAACGGCGTAGCGGTCCCGGACGGCGCGGACGACCGACTCGTCCTCCAGCGCGGGCCCCGGCAGGGCGATGCCGACCCCCCGGACGGGTCCCTGCTCCAGCTCGCTCCAGGTCGACAGGATCGCGTTGATCCCGCCCGCCATGGCGACGGGCGCCTTGGCGAGGATCGCGCCGGACAGATCGCAGACCGCCAGGTGGCCGTGGGTGTGGCCGAGGGAGGCGACCAGCACGGTTCCCCCGTCGCCGTTGAACTCCAGGCGGGCGGCGGGACGGCCGCCGCTCGACACGCCGGGGGCCTCGATCACGAATTCGGCGTCCAGGAGCTCCGTCACGCGCTGGCCGATGATCGGCCGCGAGAGGCCGGTGATCCGGGCCAGTTCGGCGCGGGTGTGGATCTCCTCTTCGCGGATGAGGCGAAGGATCTCCCCGCTTGTGGCGGCACGTCTCGGCATCTCATCAGTGAACCATGTTCGGGTTGCTGAAGTCGCGTGACTTTTGTCATCTTCTCTAAAGAAGTGTGAGGCCAACTCCTGCTAAGTTGGGCCTCCAGTTCACCAACTCGCCTCCGGAGTTGTCCTTATGGCTTCCGTGCACCCGGTCATCGCCCGCGTCACCGAGCGGATCATCACGCGCTCCACCGCGTCCAGGGCCGCCTATCTCGCGCGGGTGGCCGAGGCGGCGTCCGAGGGGCCCGCGCGCGGAGCGCTCGGCTGCGGCAACCTCGCCCACGGCTTCGCCGCCTGCGGGCCGGAGGAGAAGGCGTTCCTGAGGGCGAACCAGCGGTCGAACATCGCGATCGTCACCTCCTACAACGACATGCTCTCGGCGCACCAGCCGTTCCGGACCTACCCCGAGCGCCTGAAGAAGGCCGTCCTGCTCGCCGGGGGAGTCGCCCAGGTCGCCGGCGGGGTCCCCGCGATGTGCGACGGGATCACCCAGGGCCGGGCCGGAATGGAGCTCAGCCTGTTCAGCCGGGACGTCGTCGCCATGTCGACGGCCGTCGCGCTCGCCCACGACATGTTCGACGGCGCGCTGATGCTGGGTGTCTGCGACAAGATCGTGCCCGGGCTGGTGATCGGGGCGCTCGCGTTCGGGCAGCTGCCGACCATCCTGGTCCCCGCGGGCCCGATGGGCTCCGGGCTGCCGAACCAGGAGAAGGGCCGGATCCGCAAGCTGTACGCCGTCGGCGAGGTCGGCCGCGACGAGCTGCTGGACGCCGAGGCGCAGTCCTACCACTCGGCCGGCACCTGCACCTTCTACGGCACCGCCAACAGCAACCAGATGCTGATGGAGGTCATGGGCCTGCACCTGCCGGGCGCCAGCTTCGTCGCGCCGAACACCCCGCTGCGGGACGCGCTGACCTCCGAGGCGGGGCGGCGCATCGTCCAGGGTGTCGCACCGGTCGCCGAAGTGCTCGACGAGAAGGCGTTCGTCAACGGCGTGATCGCGCTGCTGGCCACCGGCGGCTCCACCAACCACACCCTGCACCTGCCCGCCATGGCGGCCGCCGCGGGGATCGAGCTGACCTGGGACGACTTCGCCGAGCTCTCCTCGGTGACCCCGCTGCTCACCCGGATCTACCCCAACGGCTCCGCCGACGTGAACCACTTCCACGCCGCGGGCGGCACCGGCTACCTGATCTCCGAGCTGCTCGAGGCGGGGCTGCTGCACGAGGACGTCACCACGGTGACGGGGGAGGGCCTGGACGCCTACACGACCGTCCCGGTGCTCACCGAGGCCGAGGGCCTGATCTGGAAGCCGCCCGCCGACCAGAGCGGCGACCTCGCCGTGCTGCGCCCGGCCGCCGACCCGTTCTCCGCCGACGGCGGGCTGCGGATGCTGGAGGGCAACCTCGGACGTGGCGTGATCAAGGTCAGCGCGGTCAAGCCGGAGCACCGGTTCGTCGAGGCGCCCGCCCGGGTCTTCGCCACCCAGGAGCAGATCCTGGACGCCTTCAAGTCGGGCGAGCTGGACCGCGACGTGGTGATCGTCCTGCGCTACCAGGGCCCGCGCGCCACCGGGATGCCGGAACTCCACAAGCTGACCCCGCCGCTCTCGGTCCTCCAGGACAGGGGTTTCAAGGTCGCGCTGGTGACCGACGGCCGGATGTCGGGCGCGTCCGGCGCGGTCCCCGCCGCCATCCACCTGACCCCCGAGGCCGCCGCCGGCGGCCCCCTGGCCCACATCCAGGACGGCGACGTCGTCCGCTTCGACGCCGACAGCGGCAAGCTCGAAGCCCTCGCCGACCTCCTGGCCCG
>NZ_BAAGZI010000546.1:0-3015 GCF_054778695.1 Actinocorallia lasiicapitis | reverse complement strand
CCCGCGCCACGGACGCGGCCGCCAGCCGGTGGGCGTGGACGGCCGCGTCCCGCAACGGGAACCCCCGCGCGAGCAGGACCGCCAGGACGGTCGAGTGGGCGCAGCCCGCACCGTGCTCACAGCCCGTCGTATGGCGGACGGCCGCGGGCAGGAACCGGTGGAGTTCCCCGTCGAAGAGCCAGTCCCCGCCGGAGAACACATCGGTGAGCAGGACGGCGCGTGCGCCCCGGGCGACGATCTGTTCGGCCAGGACGGCGGGATCGTTCTCACCGGGCGCTCCGCAGAGGATCCGCGCCTCGGCGAGATTGGGGGTGGCCACCGTCGCCAAGCCCAGCAGGCCCTCAGCGGCGGCTTCGACGGCCGTGCGGTCGGCGGGGATCGCGCCACCGGCGGCCGTTCCCAGCACGGGATCGAAGACGATCGGAACGGACAGGCCGCCCAGCCGGTCGGCGAGCAGCCGCATGACGTCGGCGCTCCAGACCGTCCCCACCTTCACCGCGTCCACCCGCAGGTCGTCCAGCACCGCGGAGAGCTGCTCGTCGAGCATCCGCAGCGGCACGTCCGCGTGTGCGCGCACTCCCCGCGTGTTCTGCGCGGTGATCCCGACGACGACCGTCGCGCAGTACGCGCCGAGCGCCGCGCACGTCTTCACGTCGCCCTGGACACCGGCGCCGCCACTGGAGTCGGACGTGCCGATGCTGAGGCAGATCGTCGGCGGCCCGGCCCTCACCGGCGGTCTGCCGCGTCGGCCCGCAGCCCGTCCGTCAGCTCGGCGGTGGCGACCGCCAGATCCGCGAAGAACGCGGGCCCGGCGTCGTAGGTCAGGTAGGCGACCGGGGCCACGGAGTCCAGCCCCGTGACGAGCGCGGCATATTCGGCCCTGGCTTCCAGCAGCAGGATCGTGGGACGGGCCAGGGCGCTGGCCCAGCCGATCTCGACATGGGTGCCGGGCGACGCGGGATGGCCGGGAAAGGCGACGAACAGATCGCAGGCCCGCATCCACGCCAGGTCCCGGCTGGTGCATTCCGCGGCGGGAACCATCGCCTGGCCCCACCCCTCCTCACGGTGGGCGTTGAGCACGAACCAGCCGGCGTCCTCGTAGTGGGCGATCAGCCGCTGGAGCCGGTCCTTCATCTCCGGGGAGAAGAGCCCCGTGTCCGGGCTGACGAGCGCTTTGAAAGGACCGCCGATGAAGGCGACCGGCTTGTTCCCCTGCGATGTCATCGTGCCTCCTGCGTCATGGCGGTCGTGCCGAGCGTGGGGAACCGGTTCAGGAGCATGTACCGGTAGAGCGGCGGGATCTCCTCCAGCAGCTCGCCGGGGTTCTGGCCCGTGTCGTCGTGGCGGGTTCTGCGGTAGAGCTCGAAGACGGCCAGGACCTGCGTCCAGTAGTCGGGCAGGCCGAGCGCCCGCAGGCTCGGAACGTCGAGCCTGATCCGGTCGGTCCTGAGCCGTTCCTCCGTCCGCATGACCCGGTCGACGTGCACCCGCTGGTCGCCGGCGGGCATGGCCGGCATCCGGTCGAGCGGCTGGCCGGGCGTGTGCGGCGCGCCGTGGACCCGCCGGGCGGCGTCCAGGTCGGGGGCGTACAGGTGCAGGGAGCCGACCATGTGGGTGTAGCCGCCGAGTTTCAGGCCGAGCTGCCGCGCCATCAGCTCCTGCAGAAAGGTGAAGGAGAAGACGTCGCTGGCCAGGCCGCGGAAAGCGTCGTTGGCGCGCATGTAGGCGACCAGGTGCAGGCTTCCGTCACGTGCGAGGAACTGCAGGCCGAGGGTGCAGGCGACGTCCGGGTTGCCGCGGACGGTCAGTTCCTCTGGCTGGAAGATCTGGATGACCGCGCGTTTGGAGTCCGGGTCCTCGGTGAGGGTCTCGACCACCGACGACCACTGGTCGAGCGCACCGGCGCCGAAATCGAAGATCCGGGGACCGTACGCCGTTCCGGTCAACTGGTCCGCCCCCATCACGAAACGCCGGACGGACGGGGCGTAGTAGGCGAGGTACTCCAGATCGCCGCGCCCGGCGAAATACCAGAGCGCTTCGGCGAAATTGAAGACCAGATTGGCGCGCCGCGACCGCGCCGGCAGCACTCTCCGCAGGGGATCGGCGATCGAGAACGCCGCGCCGAGCTTTTCCTGGCTGGGGAAACCTCTCGGGGAATTGAGGAATTCCGGGGTGTCCAGCAGGTCTGCGAGATTGGCCGCATAAGCCTCGGCAAGGGAACCGCACTTCATTCAGCTCCGCCTTCCCTTCGTTTGTCGAACCAGGGCTCGACAAACGATAGGCTCCGAGCAATTCTCACTCCATGAGCAATCGCTACTCAAATGCGGGGAGCCTGAGAGTACGGGCCCTGGGGCCCAGGAGCGTCAACCTTTCCCGGTGGCCGCGCGAGACTGATTCAGGACAGGCGGGATGGCGTCATTCCCACACCTTCCCGGCCTCGTCTCGCCTGTCCACACACAGCACAGTAATGACCACCCGGCGCCCGCCTTTACGCAGTAAGGATCGGGGTGGGGTGGGTGGTGTGGCCCAGGGAGCCGGTGGCGTGGTCGGTCCAGAGGCGGACGTCTTCGGTGCGGGAGCGGATGAGGAGGGAGCGGGTGTGGGCGGGGTCGGGCGGGCCGATGACGACCTGGTGGAGGATGTCGGTCTGGGCCGTCAGGACGATCGGTGACTGGAGGACCATCTCCTCGATCTGGTCGCAGCCGGTGGCGGCCGCGGCGTGGAGGGCCAGTTCGACGAAGACCGTGGCGGGCAGGACGGTCGTGCCGGCGACGGTGTGGTCGGCGAGCCACGGGAACGAGCCCAGTGACAGACGGCCGGTGAAGAGGAAACCGCCGTCCGGGAGTTCGGTGGTCGTCGCCAGCAGCGGGTGGTCGGCGGGTTCCAGGCCGAGCCCGGCCGCGTCGCCGGTCGCCGACGCCGCGTCCAGCCAGAACCGTTCGCGCTGGAAGGCGTAGGTCGGGAGCGGGACGGCGCGGGCGCCGGGGTAGACGGCGTTCCAGTCGGGGGTGGCGC
>NZ_BAAGZI010000545.1:0-3025 GCF_054778695.1 Actinocorallia lasiicapitis | reverse complement strand
CCGGAGCCTGAGCGGGGACGGGCGCGGCCGCCGGACGCGGCGCCGCGTGGACGGGCGCCGGAGCGGCGTGCTTGCGGAACGGCTTGTTGGTGGCGTCCTCGACCATCTTCTCCAGCGGACCGGCCTCGTTCTCGGCACGCAGCAGCGCGCTGAGCGTGTGGCTGATCTCGGTGAGCCGCTGGAGCGCCGAGCTGTGGTTCTTGGTGAGGTGGTTGAGCCGGTCCGTGGCGTCCTCGTTGATGACGGACGCGCGACGCTCGGACTGGGTGAGGGTGCGTTCGGCCTCGAGCCGGGCCGACGTGACGGTCTGCTCGGCCTCGTGCTTGGCGGCCGTCAGGACCTTCTCCGACTCGTTCTTCGCCGCGTTCAGCACCTGGGACGCCTTGTCCTGCGCCTGGGCGAGATCACGTTCGGCCTGGCCACGGGCGTCGTCGACGATCCGGGCCGACTCCTTCTCGGCGTCGCCGCGGATCTGGCCGCCGGTGCGCTCCGCCTCGGTGATCTTCTCCTTGGCCTCGTCCTCGGCCAGGTTGATGATCTGGCGGAGCCTGTCGCTGAGGTCGTCGCCCGTGGGCTTGCGGGCTTCGCGGACCTCGGCCATCTCGCGGCGGGTGCGCTCCATGTCGTCGAGGGCGCGCGCCAGGCGGGCCTCCAGGTCGCGCACCTGGTTCTGGTAGCGGATCAGCATCTCGTCGACCTGACGGCGGTTGTAACCGCGCATCACGATCTCGAACTGCTCGTTCTGCAGGAGGTTGGGAAGGATCTCGGCTTCGTTGCTCATTGGTGCCTTTATCGGGGGTCGGGCCCGTCTGACCGGGGGCTGTCGTCGTGTGGGCGTGGGGCTGGGTGGACCCCGTGTATAGGTCTCTACCGACTTTGGGCCGCTGCGAGCCGAACACGCAACCGGAACGTCGGTTCCCGCGCCAATTCGTGACCGCCATAGCCGTGTCATCTGGTGTATATCGGCTCTGTCAATATACGGGGCATGAAGCTCGTGGGCGCGCTCGGCGCGGACGAACCGGAAATCCACCCTTCCGCCTGGATCGCACCCGGCGCCGTGGTCGTCGGGAAGGTGACGCTCGGCAGGGACGTCAACGTCTGGTACGGGACGGTCCTGCGCGCCGACGAGGAAGTGGTCGTGGTCGGCGACGAATGCAACATCCAGGATCTGTGCTGTATGCACTCCGATCCGGGGATGCCCGCGATCCTGGAGGAGAAGGTCTCCCTGGGCCACAAGGCGATGGTGCACGGCGCGTACGTCGAGACCGGCGCTCTGATCGGCATCGGCGCGATCGTCCTCAACGGCGCCCGCATCGGCGCGGGCTCCCTGGTAGCAGCCGGCGCCCTGGTCACCCCCGGCAAACACTTCCCCTCCGGCGTCCTCATCGCCGGCGCCCCCGCCAAGGTGGTCCGCGACCTCCGCGACGACGACAAACTCGTCCTCGCCTACACCCCACCCGCCTACATCGCCAAAGCCACCCAACACCGCGAAGCCCGCTGGCTCTGACCCCGATCCGGGCGACGGGATGCGGTGAGGCACCGCATTGAACAATCCGGTCAATTACGATGACGGCGTGGCATGGGCAGCAGGTGGAGCGCGTCAGTCGTCCGATCCGTTCGCGGCGGCCGAAAGGGACGTCCGGGCGCTGGTCGGCGCGCGGGCGTGGGCCGGGCAGGCGGCGGCGCAGCGGCAGGACGCCATCGCCGGGCGGGCCCTCGCCCTGCCCGACGGGTCGGAGTGGGTGTTCGGGGCGTGGGCGCGGTGGTACCGCAAGCACCCCGCCGACGCCGAGTGGTACCTGTGCCCGCCGCCCTATGCGACCTCCGTGCGGAGTTCGGCGCGCAAGCAGAAGGCGTCGGGGCAGCTCCCGCCGCACGTCCTGCCGATCGGGCCGGACTTCGCGGCGGTGACGTCGAAGGGCGCGCTGCCGTTCGTCGACGTCGATCTGGCGCCGCTGACGGGACCCGTCCGCGCGATCGTCGAGGCGGCCGCCGCGCTGTCGCCCGCCCAGTACCCGCAGCCGTCGGACGCGCCGCGCTGGGTGCAGGAGTTCGCGCCGCACGCGCCCAGCACCGTCGCCGCGACGTGGGGCGTCACCCTGTTCTGCGCGGCCGCCCCCGTCTTTGACGCGCGGCTCGACCCGCAGCTCCTCGCCCTGTGGAACCCCTACCGGGTCACGCCGCTGCCGCTGCTGGAGGGCCCGCGCTGGCTGACGCCGCCGACCCTCGCCCAGCTCGCCGGGCTGTACGGCGAACGCGTCCGGGCGGGTGACGCCACCGCCGCGTCGGGGATCATCCGGACGATCTGGGCGGCGGCGTCCGCGCTGCAGGGCGAGCCGCGGTTCAAGGACAAGGCCGAAGCGCTGCTGGCGATCCTGGCCGGCGACAACAAGAACGACGAACGCGCCGCCAAGCAGGGCGACGCGGCGCTGGTCGCGGCGTGGGTGGCGCGCTGCCCCGGCAACCTGGCGTCGGCGCTCCGCGCGGAAACCTCCGAAGGGGAACATTTCCGGCACGCGTTCTATGACTTCGCGGAAGCGCTGGTGCCGTCGGCGGGCGCCCCGGAGGACGTGCAATTCGTTGAGCCGCGCCTCATCGCGGGCGCGCTGCTCGCCGCCGACCTGGCCGTGATCCGCCAGGACGTCGTCAACCAGGTGATCGCCTGGCTGGACCCCGAGGTCCGCTACACGGCCCAGGCGATGATCGTCCAGCCGGGCCATCCGCTGCGGCGCCGCTTCTGGCCGTCCGACCACCACCTCCCCGACCAGCTCCGCCGCGCCACCGCCGACCCGGCCGCCGTCCTCGCCTCCCTCTACCACCTGGATCTCGCGTGGTGCCGTCTGGGCGGCGGCATCCCCTCACGCCCGCGCGGATTCCCCAGCACCACCGCCCTCCTGACGGAACTGATCGGCCCCCGCGCCACCGCCACGACCCCCATCGCGACGGCCCCCCCGAACCCGGTCCCCTCGGCCCAGTCCTGGCATCAGCCCGTCCCCCCACCCCCGCCGACCCCGGACGCCGCCCC
>NZ_BAAGZI010000544.1:0-3027 GCF_054778695.1 Actinocorallia lasiicapitis | reverse complement strand
CGGGTACGGTGTGGCGTCCCCTGCTCGGCGCGCCGCTGGTGTGGCGGACGTCCTGCGCGTGGCGCGGTGACGGGCCGCTCGATCCGGCCGTCGCCGACCTCGTCGACGTGGCCACCCGCGTCCTGCGCACCGAGGCCGCCATGACCCCCGTCGTCCAACGCGTCGCCCTGCGGCCCTCGTCGGGATTCCTGGCGTGAGCGCGGAGATCGAGGCGGCGTTCCGCGCGGCTGGAGTGACGGGCTGGCTGCACGCCGTCGACATCGATTCGGGGCGTGAGCTGGGGGTGCGGGCCGACGCGCCGGTCGTCCTGGCGTCGGTGTTCAAGGTGCCGCTGCTGGTGGCGTTCTTCCGGCGGGTCGCGGCGGGCACGCTCGACCCGTCCGCCCGGGTGCGGCTGCGGGAGGAGGACCGGCGGCCGGGCTCGACCGGGACGTCCATGCTGCTCGACGACGTCGAGATGTCGCTGCGCGACCTCGCCGCCATGATGATCACTGTGAGTGACAACACGGCGGCCGACGCCCTGCTCGCCCGGGTCGGGCTCGACGACGTCAACGCCACACTCGCCGAGCTCGGGCTGGCGCGGACCCGTGTCCTGGGCACGGTCCGCGAACTGTACGACTCGCTGCTCGCCGACTCCGGCGCCACCGACCTCGACGAACTGTGGCCCGCCCTCACCGACCCGGCCGTCCTCGCCCGGCTGTCCGCCCTCGACCCGTCCCGCGCCAGCCACGGCACCCCCCGCGACCTGACCCTCCTCCTGCGCCGCATCTGGCGCGACGAGGCCGCCCCGCCCGCCGCCTGCGCCGCGATGCGCCGCGTCCTGTCCCTCCAGGTCTGGCCGCACCGCCTCGCCTCCGGCTTCCCCTACGACGACGTCCAGGTCAGCGGCAAAACCGGCACCCTCCCCACGCTCCGCAACGAGATCGGCGTCATCGAATACCCCGACGGCCCCCGCTACGCCGTGGCCGTCTTCACCCGAGCCCACACCCCCACCGCCACCCTCCCCCGAGCCGACGCCGTCATAGGCACCACCGCCCGCCTAGCCCTCCGCCACCTCCACCCCTGAACAGGGTTTAGCGCCAGGTGGTGAGGACTTTTTCTACGGTGGGGCGGATTTGTGTGCGGGCGGTGGGGCGGGGGGTGCCGGACATGAGGAGGAAGTCGTAGGGGGTGTCGAGGTGGCGGATGGAGGCGATGACGGCGGCGGTGATCGCGGATTCGTCGAGGGACTTCGCGGCGGCGGTGCGGCCCACGCGGCCGCTGCCTCGGAGGGCGGCGTGGGCGGCGATGGCGGCGGCGCGTTCCGGTGGGCAGCGGGGGAAGAGGCGGGTGATCTCGGTGGTGAAGGCGGCCTGGTAGGTGAGGTCCTCGGCTTCGCGGCGGAGCGCGTCGCGGTCACGGCGGCGGGCCCTGACGTCCTCGTCGGCCAGACACGCCTCCTCGGCGGCGAGCAGAGCGGCCTCTTCGACGAGAGTGCCCCGACGTTCGAAGCGTTTGCGGCGTTTGTTCCAGATGACGACGACCGCGGACAGGGCGCTGGCCTTCTGGGCGCGGCGCGTCAGGGCGGCGTCACCGGACGGCAGCAGGATCAGATGGTCGAAGTCCGCGCAGGCCAGGCAGAGCTTGGCGCCGTCCTCCTCCAGGTAGTGGGGGCCGCCGCCGTCGCACTCGGCACAGATCCACGGACGTTCGGCGATCATGACTTTGAGGTCGGGGGCCTTGTTCTGCTTGGCGGTGAGGCGGGCCCGCTGCGCGTCGGTGAGATCGGTCCGCACCCAGTGGGCGCGGTAGGCGGGGTCGCGGCCCGGCTCGAAGACCAGGGGCCGCCGCTCGCGCCCGGCGGCGGCGTACTCGGCGTCCTCCCGGCCCAGCCCCTTGGCCCGCGCCCAGGCCGCCAGGTACTCCAGGACCTCGGCGCGACGCTCCGGCGGAGCCGAGACACGGGACGTCAGCACCGGGAACCGGCCCAGCCGCCACTCCTCGACGTCCCGGTTCCGCACCCAGCCCAGACCGAGCAGGACGTCCAGGGGCGCGACGTACTTCTGGCGGTTCAGGGCCGCCTCGGCGGCGGCCTCGACACGGGAGCGGAGCTTCGCGGACATCTCTCCATTGTCCCGCCCGGCACAGCCGTTCCGGCCACGAATCACCAGGTCGTACGCGAGGAAACCACCTGTTCGGACGGTATCGGATGGGATTCGATATGTACGTTGAGGGTTGTGGGTAAGTGGGTACTTTGGGTTTGATGTTCAGGTGCTGGTTACGAGCGTGGGGAACGCTCCGGACGCCGAGCTCGTGGCGGCGGCCCGGACGGGTGATGAGACGGCTTCGGGCGAGCTGTTCCAGCGGCACCATGGGGCTGTCCTGGGCTACGCGCGCGGTCTGGTGCGCGATCAGCACACCGCAGAAGACCTGACCAGCGAGGCCTTCGCCCGGACTTTCGGCGCGCTCCGCCAGGGCCTCGGCCCCCACGAGGGTTTCCGCCCCTACCTGTACACGGTCGTGCGGAACGCCGCCGTGGACTGGGCGCGCGCCGGCAAGCGCATGGTCGTCACCGACGAGGTGGCCCAGTGGGCCGAGCTGCCCGACGACGAGGCCGTCCCCGATCTTGACGAGCTGGACGCCCTGATGCGCGCGTTCCGCTCCCTGCCCGAACGCTGGCAGACCGTCCTGTGGCACACGATCATCGAGGATGAGCCCGTCCAGCAGGTCGCGGAGCTGCTGGGGATGGAGGCGGGGGCCGTCGCGCAGCTCTCGTTCCGGGCGCGGGAGGGGCTGCGTCAGGCGTTCCTCGCGGCGAGCTGCGAGACCCGTCCGGAGTGCGCGCCGTTCGTCGGCCAGCTCGCGGCGGGCGTCCGGCGTCCGTCGCTGCGGCGGGGACGGGCGCTGCGCAAGCACCTCGAGGTGTGTGAGCACTGCCACAGGGCGTCGGCGGAGATGGCCGATCTGAACGGGCGGCTGCGCCGGACCCTGCCGATCGGCCTGGTCTTCCTGACGGCGCCGAAGGTGCCGCTGCCCGCGCTGGTGCAG
>NZ_BAAGZI010000543.1:0-3080 GCF_054778695.1 Actinocorallia lasiicapitis | reverse complement strand
GGCCGTGCGGCGGTCCGCGCGTGCGGTGGATGGGTCTCCGGCAGCAGGGTCAGCGCGGCCAGCCAGAGCAGCGCGCCCGCCGCGGCCATCGCCCCGAACAGTCCCGGCCACGGCACCAGCCGCAGGAGCTGTGCGCCGAACACCGGCGCGAGCAGCGGCACGAGACCGGTGACCAGCATCAGCATGGTGAAGAAGCGCGCCGCCTCGACCCCGCTGTACAGGTCGCGGACCACGGCCTTGGTGAGCGCGACCCCGGTCGCCGCCATCAGTCCCTGGACCAGGCGCAGACCGATGAGGATCTCGATCCGCGGGGCCAGCGCGCACAGCACCGACACCACGGCGAACGCGGCGAGCCCGAGGAGCAGCGGACGGCGCCGGCCGAGGGCGTCGCTGAGCGGGCCGGCGATGATCTGCCCGGTGCCGAGCCCGATCATGAACGCCGTCAGGGAGAGCTGCGCGGTCGCCGGAGGGATCGCCAGATCGTGCGCCAGCCGGGGGAGCGCCGGCAGGTACAGGTCGATGGCGAGGGGCCCCGCCGAGGTGAGTGCGCCCAGCAGGACGAACATCTTCGTCCGGTCGTACACGGGAGCAGGGGGGATGGCGGCGATGGCCGTCGTCAAAGGGGGCCTCCAAGTTTCCCTATATTCATACTGGAAAAGTGGATAATATGCGCAGATCCACCTGGCCGCCCACTTCCCCGGGGTCAACAACACGACCGTCTGGTCCGACCCGCAGGCCGGCAGCCAGATCGACCTCGAATCCTTCATCCATCTCGCCCGCACCGCAGAACGCGGCAAGTTCGACTTCTTCTTCCTGGCCGAAGGGCTGCGGCTGCGCGAACTCAAAGGCCGGATCTACGACCTGGACGTCGTCGGGCGTCCCGAATCGCTGACCGTCCTGGCGGCGCTGGCCGGTGTGACGTCCCGGCTCGGGCTGGCCGCGACCGTCAACTCCACCTTCAACGAGCCCTACGAGGTCGCCCGCCGCCTCGCCACCCTCGACCATCTATCCGACGGCCGCGCCGCCTGGAACGTCGTGACGAGCTGGGACGCCTTCACCGGCGAGAACTTCCGGCGCGGCGGCTACCTCGCCGAAGCCGACCGCTACCACCGGGCCCGCGAGTTCCTGGCGACCGCACGCGAACTGTGGGACTCCTGGCCCGCCGACGCCCTGCTCGCCGACCCCGCCACCGGCCGGTTCCTCGCCGACCCCGACGCAGGGGCCTTCGCCCACGACGGCCCCCAGTTCGCCATCTCCGGCCACTTCAACGTGCCGCCGGGCCCGCAGGGGAGGCCGGTGATCCTCCAGGCGGGCGACTCGCCCGAAGGCAGGGAGTTCGCCGCCTCCGACGCCGACGTGATCTTCTCCCGGCACAGCACCCTCGAGGACGGCCGGGCGTTCTTCAAGGACGTCAAGGCCAGGCTGGCCCGGTACGGGCGGCGGCCGTCCGAGCTGAAGATCCTCCCGGCCGTCACCTACGTGCTCGGCGCCACCGAACACGAGGCGCAGGAGCGCGCCCTGCATATCCGCCGGCTCCAGGTCTCCGGCAGGACCGCGCTCTCCTTCCTGGAAGCGGTGTGGGGGCGCGACCTGTCCGGCCACGACCCCGAAGGGCCGCTGCCCGAGCTCGAACCCGACTTCGGGGAAGGGGTCTCCCAGGGCCGCGCCCAGTTCCGCGGCGACCGGGCGGCCGTCGCGAGGCGCTGGCGGGAGATCGCCGAGGCCCGCGGCTTCGGAATCCGCGACCTGGTCATCGAGGTGACCGGACGGCAGACCTTCATCGGCACCCCCGGCCAGGTCGCCCCGCTGCTGCAGGAACGGGGCGTGTTCCGCACCGACTACACCGGCACCACCCTCCGCGACCATCTGGAGCTGACATGACCCTGCATCTGTCCGCCGCGCTGGACGGCGCGGGCTGGCATCCGGCGGCCTGGCGCGACCCCTCCGCGCGCCCGTCCGCGCTGTTCAAGGCCCGCTACTGGGCGGCGCTCGCCGCCGAAGCCGAACTCGGCCTGCTCGACTTCGTCACCTTCGAGGACTCCTACGCGCTCCAGTCGTCGCGGACCGACGGCCACGACGGCCGCACCGACCAGGTACGGGGCCGGTTCGACGCCGTGCTGCTCGCGGCGCGGCTGGCCACGGCCACATCCCATCTGGGGCTGGTGCCGACGACCAGCACCACGCACGCCGAACCGTTCCACGTGTCGATCGGCATCGCGTCCCTCGACCACGCGACGCGGGGGCGCGCCGGGTGGCGTCCGCAGATCCACGCACGGGCCGCCGACGCCCGGCATTTCGGGCGTCGCGTGTTCCCTGTGCTCGATCCGGCCGTCGCCGACCAGGGGTTGCCGCGGTCGCTGTTCGACGAGGCGGGGGAGTTCGCCGAGGTGGTGGGGCGGCTCTGGGACTCCTGGGAGGACGACGCGGAGATCCGGGACGTCGCGTCCGGGCGGTTCGTCGACCGGGACAAACTCCACTACATCGACTTCGCGGGCGCCGCGTTCAGCGTGCGAGGTCCTTCGATCACGCCGCGGCCGCCGCAGGGCCGGCCGCCGATCACCCTGCTGGCCCACGAGGCGACCGGGTACGAGCTGGCGGCCCGCCACGCCGACGTCGTGTACGTCACCCCGCAGGACCACGACGACGCGGTGCGGCGGATCGGCGCAGTCCGTGCCGCGGAGCGGGCGACCGGACGGACCGGCCCGCCGCTGAAGGTGTTCGCCGACCTGCTGGTGCTGTTCGACGGAGCCGAGCGTAAGGAGCGGCTGGACCGGCTCGACGGCGCGGAGCTGACGTCCGACGCGCTGATCTTCACCGGCTCGCCGGTCGAGCTGGCCGATCTGCTGCTCGACTGGCGGGACGCCGGATATGCCGGATTCCGGCTGCGGCCCGGGGTGCTGCCGCTGGACCTCGTCACCATCTCGCGTGCGCTCGTGCCCGAGCTGCAGCGGCGCGGCGCCTACCGGACCGGCTACGCCGAGACAACGCTGCGGGAGCGGCTCGGCCTGCCCGGCCCGCGCCCTCCAGGAAGGCGACGACAAGGCCCACTTCGCCGTGGCCGTCGCCGCCGTGATCGCGCC
>NZ_BAAGZI010000542.1:0-3086 GCF_054778695.1 Actinocorallia lasiicapitis | reverse complement strand
TGCCATGGCTGATCGGATCACCTCGTCGGCGTGCACCACGAGAACCCGTACGGGGTCCCGCCCGTCGCCGCAGCGGGGACCGTCTCGGCGTCCGGGACGGTCGACGCCGCCCGCACCCGCGACCTGTCGTTCGCCACGGCGGGCCCCGTCACGTCCGTGGCAGTCGAGGTGGGGGACAAGGTCGCCAAGGGCGACGTCCTGGCCCGGGTGGACGCCACGGCCGCCGAGCAGGGAGTGCACGCCGCGTCCCTCGCGCTCGGCGAAGCGGGGACGGCCCTGAACGGTGCGAGCGGCGACGCCTACACCCAGGCGTACGCGCAGTACGTCCAGGCGCGCAACGCCTCCGCCAAGGCGGGCCGCACCCTCACCGGAACGGAGATCACGGCACCGTACGCGGGCACCGTCACGGCCGTCTCGATCACCCGGGGCGCCGAGGCCCAGCAGGGCGCCGCCGCGATCACCCTCACGGATCTGTCCGATCTGACGGTCACCGCGAACTTCGCCGAGGCCGACACCGTCCGGCTGCGGAACGGCCAGAAGGCGACGGTCACGTTCGACTCGCTCGGCGCTTCCGTCACCGGGAAGGTCGTGTCGATCGCGCCCGTCCCGGTCGCCGCGGAGTCCGCGACGGCCGAGCAGGGCTCGCGGATGCAGTCGGCCACCAACGTCGTCCAGTACGCGGTCGGCATCGAGTTGAGCAGGGTTCCCGCGAAGGCGCGGGCGGGCCAGGGGGTGACGGTCGAGGTCGAGGTCTCATGAATCTCTCATAGCCCGATCACCGTTCCCCCAGAGGCGGGCACGAGGCTCCCGCCCATGACAGTGCCCGCCTCGCGCCCCGAACCCGCCGACCTCCTGAAGACCTCCCCTTTCCCGGAGGATCTGGACACCGTGCTGACGGCCGGACCGCCGCGCGTCAGGCTCGCCGGCACCACCCTGGCCCTCAGCACGGCCGTCGTCGCCGTCGCCGGTTTCCTCGCCGGCGTCCAGGCCGACAAGACCTGGGGCGACCACCCCCCGACGACCCCCCGAACAGAGAACCGCTTCCCCGCCGCCCAGAACCAGCCCCCAGGCCAGGGCTTCGCCGCCGCCGGCGACCTGTCCACCGGCACCATCACCAAGATCGACGGCTCCACCCTCACCCTCCGCACCCGCGACGGCCGCACCCTCACCGTCCGCTCCACCCCCGAAACCCGCATCACCATCACCAAAGACGCCGAACTCCCCGACCTGCCCACCGGCACGACCATCGTCGTCTCCGGCCGCCCCGCCCCCGACGGCTCCCTCACCGCCACCACCATCACCCAGGGCACCCGCGACACCCCGGGCTCCCGCCCCCGCCGCCCCTGACCGCCGCACCCCCACGCCAGAAATCAGATTCCCCCTAGGGGTGACGTGGGCCAGGGCTTCTCACTGGTCATGCACTTCAACCCGTCGATCCACCAGCGACTTCATGTACGACGCGTGCGGCGCGACGGTCGTGAAGTGGTCCCCTAGGCGTCCTTGCGGCCGAGGACGGCGACCATCTGTTTGTGGAGTTCGTGCTCCAGCAGGCCTTCGGGGGCGTCGGGGCGCCAGGACGTCGTGTAGGCGACGCCCGGTTCGAGCACGGTCAGCCCGTCCATGAACGACAGGATCTGCTCGGGGGAGCGGAAGATGGAGCCGCCGAGGCCGCTCTGCAGAATCTTCTTGGCCTCCTCGACGCGCGGGTCGTCGCGCAGGTCGTGGAGGTGGGTGAGGATGACGAAGCTGCCGGGCGCGAGGAACTCCAGCAGCCGCCGCACCACGGCGGCCGGGTCGTTCTCGTCCGGGACATGGTGGATGATCGCCGCGAGGATGACGCCGAGCGGCCGCGCCGGGTCGATCAGCGAGGTCAGCTCGGGGTTGCCGAAGATTTTCTCCGGCTCGTAGAGGTCGCCCTGGACGAACCGGGCCACCCCGTCCTCGGTGAGCAGCGCCCGGCCGTGCGCGAGCACGATCGGATCGTTGTCGACGTACACGACACGCGCGTCGGGGTTGGCGCGCCGCGCGTACTGGTGCACGTTGGACGCGGTCGGCAGCCCCGAACCGATGTCGACGAACTGGGTGATGCCCTGCCCGGCCATCCAGCGGACGGCGCGTTCGATCGCGGTCCGGTTGCCGCGCGCGACCTCGGGTGCTTCGGGCACCAGCTCCAGCACCATGTCGGCGACGGCCCGGTCGGAGGCGAAGTTGTCCTTGCCGCCGAGGAAGTAGTCGTAGACCCGGGCGAAGCTGGGGACGGAGGTGTCGATACCGGCTGGCGCCTGCTCGTCGGCCACGGGGGGCTCCTGTGCTCAGAGGGGGAAGTTCCGGGCGTCACTGGAGAAAGTATCAGGAAGGGCCGGGACCCGCCGCCAGGTCCCGGCCCCGTCCGTCAGCGGATCAGGAGCGGTCCGCCGAACTCGCCGCGACGACCGGCTTCATCCGCGCGTCGGGCGCCACTTCGGGCCCGGGGCACGGCTCGGGCAGCACCAGCACGTCGTCAAGCGCGAGGCCCGCTTCCTTGTCCGCACCGGCCACCAGCCGTTCCGCGACCCGTGCGTCCGAGCGCAGCCCCGCGGTGGTGACGGCGGTGCCGCCGATGAGCACGTCGTAGGTTCCGGTCTCGGGGCGCAGCAGCATCCCGACCCTGGTCCAGGTGTTGGCGGGCACCGGGTAGGGCAGCATCCGGACGTCGGCTCCGTCGGTGTAGATCAGCCGTCCGTCGCGGACGCCGACCGCTGCCACCGGGACGCCCGCGGCGTCGGCGACCTCGAACAGCACCCGCTTGGCCGGGTCGGTGGTGCGCAGCCGCGCCGACACCCGCAGGAAGCCCGCGCCCACGGGGAACGTGCGGGTGGCGGCCGAGTCGGGGCCGAACACCAGGGCGTTGCCGGTGAACCCCGCCGGATCGGGCGCGATCTTCACCTCGCCCTTGGTGCGCCAGCCGGCCGGCGCACCAAGCGGGGCCTTGTTGAAGGTGGAGGCGAGGCTGGGCGGGTAGGCGGCCGGAGCCTGGACGGCGCCGAGGTTCGGCGTCGCCGCCGGCACCCGCGTCACCCCGACGGGGAATCCGGTGAGCCCCGTCA
>NZ_BAAGZI010000541.1:0-3105 GCF_054778695.1 Actinocorallia lasiicapitis | reverse complement strand
CCCCTGCGGCGACCGCCGCGTCGACGTCGGCGGTGGCGGCGATCCCGAGCGGCCGGTCGAGGCCGCCGAGCTCGCCCGCGTCGCGTCCGACCTTGTCGGGGTTGTTGACGAGAACCGAGGCGAGGGCGAGTTCCGGATGCGCGTCGACGGCCCTGATGGCCAGCCTGCCCACGTTCCCGGTCCCCCAGACGAGGGTGGTGATCATACCGTGAGCGTAGCAAGCGCTTGGTTAGGTGGCCAGGGTCTGCGCGAGGCCCGTGGACACGCGGGAGCGCCCCGGACGGCGGTGTCCGGGGCGCCCGCTGGCCGGGATCAGGAGGTGGTGAGGGAGACGTCGTCGAAGACGAAACTGGTCTGGAGGGAGGCGTCCTCGGTCGCGGAGATCGAGAGGGTGACGGTCTGGCCCGCGAAGGACGAGACGTCGAAGGTGCGCTGGACGTAGCCGCTGTTCGGAGTCGTGTTGCTGTAGGAGGCGAGAGTCGTCGTGCCGAGCTTGACGGTCGCCCGGTCGTAGACCGTGCCGCCGGTCTCGGCCGTGTCGACGTGCACCCAGTAGCTGACGGTGGCGCGGCAGCCCGCCGGGATCGTCACCGACTGGGTGGCCGAGTCGGAATGGGTGCTGCCGTAGCCGGCGAGCCAGGCGAACCTGGTGCCGGAGCGGGCGGTCTGGCCGCCGCCGTTCGACGACACCACCCCCGACGTCGTGGTCCACGGCGCGGCGCCCGATTCGAAGCCGCCGTTGCCGAGCTTCTCACCGGGTGAGGTGCAGCCGCCGCCGACCGGGTTGACCGTCCAGGTGAAGGACGCCGAACCGGTCAGGTTCGCCGTGTTCTTCGCGGTGACCGTCACCGTCGAGGTGCCGGCCGCCGACGGGGTGCCGGTGATCAGACCGGAGGAGGCGTTGATCGTCAGCCCGGCGGGCAGGCCCGTCGCACTGTAGGTGAGGGCCTGGCCGCCCGGATCGGTGGCGCTGATCTGCAGGTTGACGGCCGTGCCGACCGTCCCGGACTGGTTGCCGGGGCTGGTCACGGAGGGTGCGCCCGGCTGGCCGGGGCAGGTGCCCGGCACCGGGTCGGTCCCGGTGACGCTGACCGCCGCCCACGCCGCGTTCACCGTGTTGTACTCGGTGCAGTGCGTGCCGTACAGGTCGGCGGCGGCCTTCAGCGAGTCGACCCTGGCGTTGGCGTAGGTCTCGTTGCTGTTGGCGTAGGAGGCGAGCGCCCGGAACCAGATCTTGGCGGCCTTGTCGTTGCCGAGCCCCGTGACGGTCGAGCTGTTACACGTCGGGCTGTTGCCGAAGCCGTGGTCGCCGCTGCCGACGGCCGTCAGGAAGAACCAGTGGATGAGCGGGCCGTTGGAGTAGTGCGGGTCCAGGCTGCCGTTGTTGGAGGCGTAGCAGTTGGGGGAGCGGCCGTCGAGCGACGGCTGGTACATGTACCGCAGCGGCGTGCCGTTGCCGTTGATGTTGATCAGCTCGCCCATGGTGTAGTCGGGCGTGTCGGCGGGGCTGTTGGCGTAGAACTCGACCATCGAACCGAAGATGTCCGAGGTGCCCTCGTTCATCCCGCCGGTCTCGCCGTTCTGGCCCCAGCCGGTGAGCGCGCCGCTGACGCCGTGCGCCATCTCGTGCCCGGCCACGTCCAGCTCGACCAGCGGACGCGCGTTGTTCTGGCCGTCGCCGTAGGTCATCTGGGAGCCGTCCCAGAAGGCGTTCACATAGGCGTTGCCGTAGTGGGTGCGCGACGGGACGCCCGCGCCGTTGCCGAAGATCCCGTTGCGGCCGTGGACGTTCTTGAAGTAGTCGAAGGTCTTGGCGGCGCCGAAGTGGGCGTCGACCCCGGCCGAGGCGGGGTCGGTCGTGGTCCCGTTGCCGAACGTGCCGGTCGTGTTGGAGTAGACCGTCCCGGTGCCGCTGGTGGCGTGGTTCAGGTTGGTGGTGGTGCCGTTGCCGTGCGACGGGTCGCGCATCTGGAAGGTGCTGCCCGACTGGGTGACGTCGATGGTGACGGAGCCGCTGTAGATCGAGTTCCCGGTGCCGGGAGCCAGCGCCTGCTGCGGGGCGACGGGTGTGCCGTCGGGGACGAAGGTGTGGACGTCGTCGCGGACGTCGACGATCCGGCCCTTCTGGGCGTCGACCAGGACGTGCAGTTTGCTCGGGGTCCGGTCGGCGCGGACCCCGGTGATCACCGTCTCCCAGACCAGGACGGCCGACCGGCCCTGCGCCCTGATCGCCAGGAACGGTTTGGCGACCTGGTCGACGCTGCCGGAGAACTCCCCGCGGGCGATCTTCGCCGCGCGGGCCGCGGACACGGCCGGCTCGGTGGAGACCTCCGCCGAGGTGGCGGCGGCGGGCTGGAGGGATTCGTAGGAGCCGCTGGGCGACAGGTGGACGACGACGTCGCCGCCGTACACCGGCAGGCCCTTGTAGGTGCGGTCGAACCGGACGTCCGCGGCGCCCGTCGCGTCGACGACGACGTTGCGGGCCTTGAAACGGTGTCCGGCGATCTTGTGGGCTGGTCCGGGATGGGCGTCGAGGGCCCTCAGCGCGTCGTCGACCGCCTTCTGTCGGGTGGGAGGCGGGGGATCGACGCCGAAGGCGTCCTGGGTGAAGCCGTTCTGGGCGGAGGGGAGGGGCGCGGGGGGCGGTACGGCCGAGGCGGGGGCCACGGCCGTCGCGCAGAGCAGTGCCGTGAGGGGCACGAGCGCTAGCCGGCGTCGGTTCATCGACGGGCTTTCCTTCCTTATGGGACAGGGGGTGCCCGAAGTGTCGGCAAGATTGGGGTATGCCCGATAGGCAGGTGGGGCAGCGGTAGGGATATCCCTAGCGGTCCCGGGCCGCGAGCCGGGCGACGTCCACCCGCGAGCGAACCCCCAGCTTCCGGAAGATCCTGGTCAGCGCCGCCTCGACGGTCTTGACGCTCACGAACAGCCGCGTCGCGATCTCCCGGTTGGTGGCGCCGGCCGCCACCAGGACGGCGACCCTCCGCTCGGTCTCGGTCAGCCCGGCCAGGGCGTCGGGGCCCTGCGGGGCGGCGGTTCCCGGCTGGTCGGGTTCGGCGTCGACCAGCGCCAGCCAGGTGCGGGCCCCGCAGCGGGCGAAGACAT
>NZ_BAAGZI010000540.1:0-3113 GCF_054778695.1 Actinocorallia lasiicapitis | reverse complement strand
GCTCGGCGGCCTCGCCGCGCCGCGCGGTGTCGCGCAGCCGCAGCCGGACGGTGCCCGCCCCGACCGACGACTTCAGCTCGCCGGGCGTGCCCTCGGCGATGACACGGCCGTGGTCGATCACCGCGATCCGCTCGGCCAGCCGGTCGGCCTCCTCCAGATACTGGGTGGTCAGCAGCACGGTCGTGCCGTGCGCGACGACGATCCGCACGATGTCCCAGACCTGGGCGCGGCTGCGCGGGTCGAGACCGGTCGTCGGTTCGTCGAGGAACAGCAGGTCGGGCGTGTTGAGGATGCTCGCGGCGATGTCGATCCGCCGGCGCATCCCGCCCGAGTAGTTCTTCACCTGACGTCCGGCGGCGTCGCCGAGCCCGAACGCGTCCAGCAGCCGTTCCGCCCGTTCCCGCGCGGCCGGTTTGCCGTGCCCGGTCAGCCGGGCCAGCAGGATCAGGTTCTCGGCCCCGGTCAGGTCCTCGTCGACGGACGCGTACTGGCCGGTCAGGCTGACCCTGGCCCGTACCGCATCGGCCTCGGCCCGCACGTCGTGGCCGAACACCCGCGCGGTGCCGCCGTCGGCGCGCAGCAGGGTGGCCAGCACCCGCACCGCGGTGGTCTTCCCCGCCCCGTTCGGGCCCAGCACCCCGTACACGCTGCCCGCGGGCACCGTCAGATCCAGGCCGTCCAGCGCCCGGTCGGCGCCGAACCTCTTCACCAGCCCGGCGGTCTCGATGGCGAATCCGCTCATCCGCGCCTCCTCATCCGATCGTCTTCTCTCATCGGAAGGGCGCTAGACCGGATCTGGCGGGTGCTAGGTCGTGTCCTTCGCCGGGTGCTTGCCGTCGGGCTCGCGGTGGCGGATCAGGGCGACGATCACTGAGGCGACCGGGGCGGCGAGGAAAGCGCCGACGATCCCGGCGAGGGTGCTGCCGAGGGCGATCGCGACCAGGATGACGGCGCCGGGCAGCTCCAGGGCACGGCCGTAGATCTGCGGCGCGAGGATATGGCCTTCGAGCTGCTGGACCGCGATCGTGACCCCCACGACGATCAGCGCGACCACCCAGCCCTTGGTGACCAGCGCGACCAGCGCCGCCAGCAGCCCCGCGGTGAACGCGCCGATGATCGGCAGGAAAGCGCCGACCCAGGTCAGCGCCGCCAGCGGCAGCGCCATCGGCACCTGGAGCAGCCACAGTGCGAGCCCGATGAAGAACCCGTCCACGAAACCGACGACCGCGATGCCGCGGATGTACCGGCCGACGACGTCGAACGAGAGTTTGACGCCCGAGACGAGCTGGTCGCGTCCGCCCGCGGGGAGCAGCGCGGCCACCCAGTCGAGGAGCTGCCGCCCGCCGTGCGTCATGTAGATGGCGAGCACCACGGCCAGCACCGCGCCGACGACGATCTCGCTGGTGGTCCGCACCCCGACCATCGCCCCGCTGGCGATCTTCCCGGACTGGTGGGAGACCCAGGTCCTGCCCTGCTCGATCAGCTCGGGGAGCCGGTGCTCGTCGACCCCGAACGACGACGCCACATGCTGGAGCTTGTCCTTGAGCCCGTCCAGGCTGGTGCCGAGCTGGCCGAGACTGCCGATGGTCGGCCTGGCCAGCAGCAGGAACACCCCGGCCACCAGCAGCAGCCCGCACAGGCAGACCACGGCCGTCGCCAGGCCGCGGCCGAGGCCCTTCGCGCACAGCCAGCGGCGCGGCGGGATCATCACGGCGGCCAGGAACAGGGCCAGCACCATCGGGATCAGCACGGTGCGCGTCACGTAGACCAGCCACAGCGCGATCGCGGCCAGGGCCACGACCATCAGCCGTCGGCCGGTCCGCAGTACGGACATGCGCAGCGCACTCTCACCCGTCACATGATCAACATGCCCCGCCGCTTCCCGGTTACTCGCCGTGACCGCTCCGCTCTGTGCGCGCGCTCCACGGACTGCCCCCAGGAGGTGCCCGCGACCATCAGCGCGGCGCCGAGCGCGGTCAGCGGGCTCAGCCGCTCACCGCCCAGCCCGATCCCGATCACCACCGCCCAGACGGGTTCGGTGCCCAGCAGCAGGCTGGCCCGGCTCGCCGACGTCCGCTGGACCGCCCAGGTCTGGGCGAGGAACGCGAAGACGCTGCAGAACAGGGCGAGGTAGGCGAGCTGCGCCCAGGTCACCGCGCCCGCCCCGGCCAGTTCGGGGACGCTCCACAGCACCGGCACCGCGAACAGCAGCGTGCCGACCACGGTCTGGACGGTCGTGAGCCGGAGCGGCCGCACCGCCCGTCCCGTGGTGAGCCGTCCGACCAGCGCCACATGCCCGGCCCGCACCACGGCCGCCGCGAGGATCAGCAGATCGCCCGAGCGCGGCGCGTGCAGCCCGCTCCCCGACACCAGCAGCCCGACCGCGACCACGCAGACGCCCGCCGCCGCGTAGAACCGGGGCGGCAGCGCGCCGTTCGCCCGGTCCAGCAGCGGGGTCAGCATGATGGTCAGGCTGATCAGCAGCCCCGCGTTGGCGGCGCTGGTGTGCGCGACCCCGTAGGTCTCCAGCACCAGGATCGACGCCTGCGTCACCCCCAGCACCCCGCCCAGCCGCAGCTCCTCGCCGGTCGCGCCACGCCCGCCGCCCAGCCCCAGGCAGGCCAGCGCGGACAGCGCGTAACGGGCGAACAGCACCGCCATGATCGGCAGCGCGACGGTCGCGTTCTTGGCGACCAGATAGCTGGAACCCCAGACGATCGCGACGAGCAGCAGGACGGCATCGGTACGGTGCGTTTCGGACACCCCGCCACCGTGCCCGACCCCGACCCTGAAGCCCAGTACGAGTCTCTGAAACGACGTTTCAGTATCCCTAAACTGTCCGGATGGACGAACGACAGCTCAGGATCCTGCGCGAGCTCGGCGATCTCGGCAGCGTCACGGCCGTCGCGGACGCCCTGCTGGTGACCCCGTCGGCCATCTCCCAGCAGCTCCGGCTGCTCCAGCGGTCGATCCCGGTGCCGCTCACCGAGCGGTCGGGCCGCCGCCTCGTGCTGACCGAGGCGGGCCGGGTGCTGGCCGGGGCCGCGATCGAGGTGGAGACCGCGCTGGCCCGCGCCCGGCACACCATCGACGCGTTCGTCGACCAGCCCGAC
>NZ_BAAGZI010000539.1:0-3121 GCF_054778695.1 Actinocorallia lasiicapitis | reverse complement strand
CGACCGGGCGGAGGCCGAAGAGGTCCGCGACGGCGCGTTCGACACCGAGCTGACCTGGTGGCTCACGGTCGCTTTGGCTTTCGGCCGGTCGCCTGTGGTGGCCCGGGCGCTCGATGGCGTCCCGGCGGCCGTCCCTCCGCCGGGCGGTGAGCCAGTCCCTCCGCGATCCGCTTGACCTGGGCGCCCGCCGAGTCCGTCGGCTCGGCCGCCGACGCCTGGCGTTCGGTGATCCGGCCCAGCAGCAGATCGGCCAGCTCCTCGGCCTCCGCCTCGTCGTCGCCGTCGTGTCCCGCGCGGGTGGCGATGATCTGCGCCATCCTCGCCGGGATGTGCGGCAGGTAGGTGCGGCGCAGCGCGTCGACCGTGGCGGGCTGGTGGCCCAGCAGGACGTGCGCCAGCTCGTGCAGCAGGATCCCGAGCCGGTGGTACCAGGAGCGGGAGTTGGCGACGAACACGATGTAGCCGGAATCGGCCAGCCGGAGCGTCGCCCCGCTGAACGGGGTGTTGCCGAGCGCGGCGAACTTCAGGGACACCTCGGCGTCGAGCAGTTCGCTCATCAGCTCGCCGACGCGGCGGCACGCCTCCTTGTAGGTGGCGTCGGGGGCGAGGGCCAGCCGGGTGATCGTGTCGTCGCAGACCTGCTGCGGGTCCGGCCTGCCGCTCACCGGGCGCCTCCCGGCCGGGGGAACTCCCAGCCCGGCTCCCCGCCCGACACCAGCGCCTCGGCGACGGCCCGCGCCACCTGGCTGCGGAGCGCGGGGCTCCACTCGCTGGCGTGCTGGGCGAGCCGTGCCGCGAACTCGACGACCCCGGCGTCGCGCAGCGCGCGTTCGTCCTTGAGGTCGGCGTCGATCCTGGCGGCGAGCTGGTCGTCGAGGAAGTAGGCGGCCTGCGGTCCGTTCTCGTCGGCCAGCCCGAAGTGCTCGGCGAGCGCCAGGATGTGCTTGAGCCGCGGGTTGGGCAGGGTGCCGGGCGCGGGGTTCAGCAGCTCGCGGATGTGGCTGGGCGAGATGGTGCCGTAGCGGCGCGCCGCGTTGATCGCGGTGGCGACCTCCTCCGGCGTGTACGGGCCGCGGCCCGCGGGGAAGACGTTGGCGAACAGGTGGGAGAGCCGTGCGGAGAACCGCAGCCGCGGCCACTCCTGGCCGTGCCGTTCGCGTCTGCCGCCCACGAACACCGCGGGCGACACCCCCAGCGCGGAGGCCAGCGCCTCGACGGTGTGCAGGCTGGGATTGTCGCGGTGGCCGCGGCGCAGATGCGAGATGTACCCGTCGGTGATGTCGCCGCCCTGGGCGACCACAAGCCGGACCAGCTCGGCGTTCGTGTACGGCCGCCGGCCCACAGGACGCGCGCAGAGCTCGTCCAGGATCTTCGCAAAAGTGTCGGTCATCCCTAGTCCCGCCGCCGGGCCCGGTTCCGGGCAACGAACACCCTAACCGGTTACTGCGGTTTGTCGGGAGTTGATGGAAAGGTCCGGACAATCTGTGCCATAGCAGTTGTGTGGGGGGTAGGCGCCCCTTAGGCTCCGAGACGAGACGTCTCTACTGAGCTAGGGAAGGACTCCTCGAGGATGCGACCTGAGTATGAGGTCCGGTCGCCCCGCCCAGCGGGGGAGGTCACCGCATGACCGCGATGCCCGTCGAACCCATGCCCTTCAGACGTCCGCGCCTCGAACCGGTTCCGTACACACCGCCCGGTGCGTCCTTCGATCCGACGCGGCCCAACATCGCCAGGATCCACGACAGCCTGCTCGGCGGCAAGGACAACTTCCGCGCCGACCGCGCGGCCGTCTCCGACCTGCTTGACTTCGCGCCCGAACTGCGCACCCTGGCGCGGGCGTCCCGCGCCTACCTCGCCGACCAGGTCAGACTGCTGTCGGAACGGCAGCGGATCACCCAGTTCGTGAACCTCGGCGCAGGGCTGCCCGCCGAACCGAAACTCGCGCCGCGCGGCGCGCGGATCGTGCACGTCGACCACGACCCGACCGTCGTCGCGCACAATCGCGCGCTGCTCGCCGACGGCGCCCGCATCTTCGCCCTGCAGGCCGACCTGACCGATCCGCAGGTGCTGCTGGCGCGGCTGGACGGCCCGCTCGACCTTAACCGGCCGGTCGCGTTCCTGTGCGGTTCGGTCCTGCACCACCTCGCCGACCCCGGCACACCCGCCGCCGCCCTGCGCGACGCGCTCGTCCCGGGCGGCGCGCTGCTGCTCACCCATCTGTCGCCCGGCACCGCCTCGCGCGAGGCCGTCGCGGAGATCGAGACGGTCTACGGCCGCACCGGCGGCGAACTGCACGTCCGGTCGGCCGCCGAGATCGCGGCACTGCTGCCCGCGACCCGGCTGTTCCACATCCGGCACGCGCCCACCCATCCGGGGCTGACCCTGCTCGGCGGCGTCCTGCAGGCGTGAGCGGCGCTACTCGAACGGGGTGGGGTCGCCCGCGCCGACGCGCAGGATGACCGGGGTCCCGTCGGAGAGGTCGACGACAGTCGTCGGGACGTCGCCGCACTCCCCCGCGTCGATGACGGCGTCGACCTGGTGGTCGAGCTCCTCTTTGATCTCCCAGCCCTGGGTGGGGGCCTCGCTCTGCCCCGGCAGGATCAGCGTGCTCGACAGCAGCGGCTCGCCGAGCTCCGCCAGCAGCGCCTGGGTGACCGTGTGGTCGGGGATCCGCACCCCGACCGTCTTCTTCTTCGGGTGCTGCAACCGGCGCGGCACCTCCTTGGTGGCGGGCAGGATGAAGGTGTAGCCGCCGGGCGTCGCCGCCTTCACCGACCGGAAGACCGCGTTGCTGATCTGGACGAACTGCCCGAGCTGCGCGAAGTCCCGGCACATCAGGGTGAAGTGATGCTTGTCGTCCAGCTTCCGGATCTCCCGGATGCGTTCCACCCCGCCCCCGTTGTCGATCCGGCAGCCCAGCGCGTAGCAGGAGTCGGTCGGGTAGGCGATCAGCCCGCCACCGCGCAGGAGGTCCACCACCTGGCCGATCGCCCTGGGCTGCGGGTTGTCCGGATGCACGTCAAAGTACTTGGCCATACCCACGAGCTTAGGCCGTGTCTTATGGATCTTGTCCGTAGCGAGCGGCGGTCAGGTGCGTGCCTCGGGGGTGCGGAGGAGGGAG
>NZ_BAAGZI010000538.1:0-3178 GCF_054778695.1 Actinocorallia lasiicapitis | reverse complement strand
GCACCCGGGTGGCCCGCAGCCCGCCGACCACGGCGACCAGCAGGGCGCGCGGCCCGGCCAGCCTGCGGATCAGCGGCGCGGCGAACGGGAAGGCCGCCACGAGCACGGCCGCCTTGAGTACTCCGCTGAGCCCGACCTTCATGTAGACGTCACGCGGGGTCGCCTCGACGGCGAACACCGCGAGAGCCCACCGGAGCGTCTCGGCGAGGACCGCGACGGTGATCGCGATCAGCGTGAGGCGGGCCTTTCCGCGGGGAACGACAGAGGGCCCCTCCGGCGGACCGGAGGGACCCTCTGCTCGGATGCCTTTGTCAGTCGTGACCACCCAAGAGATGGTAGCGGCTGATCAAGACTTGTTCGTGCTGGTTACTGACCGCCGGACAGCTTCTCGCGCAGGGCGGCGAGAGCCTCGTCCGTGGCGAGCGCGCCACCGACCTGCTCGTCGACGTCGCCACCGGCGCTGTAGGAGGTCTGACCCTCGCCACCAGCGGCCTCGGCGTCGGCCTTGCGGGCCTCGTCGATCTGCTTGCGGTGGGCGTCGAAGCGGGAACGCGCGTCGGCGTACTGCTTCTCCCACATCTCACGCTGCGAGTCGAAGCCCTCGAGCCACTCGCCGGTCTCGGAGTCGAAGCCCTCGGGGTACTTGTAGTTGCCCTCGGCGTCGTACTCGGCGGGCATCCCGTACAGGGTCGGGTCGAACTCTTCGTCGGTGACCTCGGCGGCGCCCTCGTTCGCCTGCTTCAGCGAGAGGCTGATGCGGCGACGGTCGAGGTCGATGTCGATGATCTTGACGAAGATCTCGTCGCCCACCTGGACGACCTGCTCCGGGATCTCCACGTGGCGCTCGGCCAGCTCGGAGATGTGGACCAGGCCCTCGATGCCCTCCTCGACGCGCACGAACGCGCCGAAGGGAACGAGCTTGGTGACGCGGCCGGGGACGACCTGGCCGATCTGGTGGGTCCGGGCGAACTGCTGCCACGGGTCTTCCTGGGTCGCCTTCAGCGACAGGGAGACGCGCTCGCGCTCCATGTCGACGTCCAGGACCTCGACCGTGACTTCCTGACCGACCTCGACGACCTCGGACGGGTGGTCGATGTGCTTCCAGGACAGCTCCGAGACGTGCACGAGGCCGTCGACGCCACCCAGGTCCACGAAGGCACCGAAGTTGACGATCGAGGACACGACGCCCTTGCGGACCTGGCCCTTCTGCAGGGTGTTGAGGAAGGTCTGGCGGACCTCGGACTGGGTCTGCTCGAGCCAGGCGCGGCGGGACAGGACCACGTTGTTGCGGTTCTTGTCCAGCTCGATGATCTTGGCCTCGAGCTCCTTGCCGACGTACGGCTGGAGGTCGCGGACCCGGCGCATCTCGACGAGCGACGCGGGCAGGAAGCCGCGCAGGCCGATGTCGAGGATGAGGCCACCCTTGACGACCTCGATGACCGTGCCCGTGACGATGCCGTCCTCGTCCTTGATCTTCTCGATCGTGCCCCAGGCGCGCTCGTACTGGGCGCGCTTCTTGGACAGGATCAGACGACCCTCCTTGTCCTCCTTCTGGAGGACCAGGGCCTCGACCTCGTCGCCGACGGAGACGACCTCGTTGGGGTCGACGTCGTGCTTGATCGAGAGCTCGCGGGACGGGATGACGCCCTCGGTCTTGTAACCGATGTCGAGCAAGACCTCGTCTCGGTCGACCTTGACGACGACGCCTTCGACAATGTCGCCGTCGTTGAAGTACTTGATGGTCAGGTCGATCGCGGCGAGGAAGTCCTCAGCCGAGCCGATGTCGTTGACCGCTACCTGCGGGGTGGTCGAGGTGGCTTCGGTGCTGCTCGTCATGTGTGGGCTGGCTCCGGGTACGGACAATGAGTCGTATGTGTAGCGCGGAGGGCCGGTTTCGTCCCCGCCAAGACCGGAGATGCCAGGGCTGGAAACCCCGTAGGACCGATGTCGACCAGTTCGAGCGAGTGCCTGCTACGTCCGAGGCGCCGCAGACCCATAGCGCAGCGATCAGCATATGAGACTTCAGGGGCCCCGGTCAATCGGAGCAGGGCCCGAGCTGGCCCGGAACGAAGATCCAGAAGCTAGTACTCCCGCGCCTGGGCCGCGAATCGGCCGTCGAGAAGATCTTCGATCTGTGCCTTCGGAGCGGTGATGACCGCGGGGTCGCCGTCAGATGTGTACCGCTTCGCGGGATTCTTGTCGAACCACGCGAGCCAGGCCGTCGAGCAGAACTGGTCGCACCCCTCGGTCTTGGTCTTGGGGAAGGACCGGATCCGCGGGATCTTCTCCCGGTCGAGATTCTTGTCGAACGGCGACGGAGCCGGGTTGTAGCCGGCCAGGAACGCCCCCTGGAACGCCCAGCCGTCGCCCTTCATTCCCCAGGAGGGCTTCTTCGGGGTGTTGCCGTACGGGTAGGCGAAGGTGATCGACTCATGGCCGCCGTTGAGCGCCTCGGTCAGCTTCTCGCCCTTGCCGATCTCATCCTTGACCTGCTTCTCCGACAGGGTCGACAGGTCGGGGTGGCTGTAGGTGTGGTTGGCGAGCTCGAAACCGTGCTCGACGAGCCAGGCGGCGGCCGGGTTGCCCGACTGGCCCTGCTGGAAGGCGTCCTTGGTGACGTAGAAGGTCGCGACGGGCTTGAAGTCGGGGTTCCGGGAGGCGACGTCCATGATCACGCCCGCCGCGGTGTCGGGCACGGGCTGACCGTCGGCGGTGAGGGCCATGTGGGAGGCGTCGGCGTCGTCGAAGGTCAGGACGACGGGATGTTTGCCCAGTGGGATGTCGATCTTGCCCTGGACGTAGTCGGCGGCCGTGACGGGCACGTAGCCGTCGGCGGCGAGGCTCTCCAGTTCGGCGCGGAGCTCGTCCGGGGTGCGGTCGAGGGCGGCGGCCTTCTTCTTCAGGATCCGGTGGTACATGATCACCGGGACCTGGCCGAGCTCGTCGGCCTTGGCCGCGGCGGCCTCCGGCGAGGCGGGCTGGGGTTTCGGCTTCGGACCCTTGGTCGGGGCCTGCGAGGCGCCGGGCGACGGCGACGCCGTCGGCGAGCCCGAGACGGCGACGACCTTGTCGGCGCTCCGCGCCCGCTCGTTCTCGCGGGGCAGCAGCAGGCCGAACAGCAGGGCCGCGCCGAGCACGAGCACGGCGATCTTGTGCAGAGTGGGCACGGACTCTCCGG
>NZ_BAAGZI010000537.1:0-3193 GCF_054778695.1 Actinocorallia lasiicapitis | reverse complement strand
GGGTGAAGACTCGGGAGGAGAGGAAGTCGGGGGGGAGGAGGGTGGTGAGGGCTTGGAGATTGACGGGGGTGGGGGTGGCGGTCAGGCGGTTGGCGTGGCGGAGGCGGGCTCGGTCCAGGGCGTTGCGGACGGAGCGGGCGTTGGCGAAGTGGGGTTGGGTGGCGCGGAGCTTCAGGTAGCGGTGGAAGACCTCGCGGGTCTCCGGGGGGAAGGTGTAGCCCATGGAGTCGAGCATGAGAGCGGCGATGGCTTCGAGCTCCGCTAGGTCGAAGTCGGGGAAGTCGATGTGGTGGGCGACGCGGGAACTCATGCCCGGGTTGACGGCGAAGAAATCGGCCATCGGGGCGGCGTAGCCGGCGAGGATGACGACCAGGTCGTCGCGGTGGTTCTCCATGAACTGCAGGAGGATCTCGATGGCCTCCTGGCCGAAGTCACGGTCCGAATCACGGTGCAGCGCATACGCCTCGTCGATGAAAAGGACCCCGCCCATGGCGCGTTTCAGGATCTCGCGGGTCTTCGGGGCGGTGTGGCCGACGTGCTGGCCGACCAGGTCGTCGCGGGACGCCGTCACCAAGTGGTTCTTGCGGATGTAGCCGAGGCCGTGCAGCAGCTCCGCCATGCGGACGGCGACCGTGGTCTTGCCGGTGCCCGGGCTACCCGTGAACGACATGTGCAGGTTCGGGGTGGTGGCCGTCAGGCCGAACCGGGCGCGGACCCGGTCGACCAGCAGCAGCGACGCGATCTCACGGATCCTGGTCTTGACGGGGACCAGCCCGATGAGCTCGGCGTCCAGCGCGTCCAGGATCTCGTCGGTTCTGGCGTCCTTGCGTTCCTGCGCCAGATCGACGACCGCGTCCGGCGGGAGCGGAGGAAGGGTCTCCGGGGTTTTCGGGGTGCCGAACTCCATGCTGCTCCGATCGGGGGCGTGGGGGGCCGGGGGAACCGGCCCGCCACGGGACGTGCTTCTAGCGGGGTTCGAGGGTGTAGCGGATCTGCCGGTCGGCGCCCTCCTGGCGGACCAGGCGGAACCCCTTCTCCTCGGCGGGACGCTGCACGATGAACTGCATCGCGGTGGTCTGCCGGCCGTAGCTGGCGTCGTAGGCGTTCAGCCGGATGTAGGCGTCCGGGTGGGCGCGCCTGCACTCGTTGATCTCCAGCAGGACGCCCGCGGGGTCCTTCAGATCGAACATCGGCAGGCCCCACATGTCCCACAGGAAGTTACGGGGATGCGGGTCGGTGGTGAACTCGACGGAGCAGGGCCAGCCCTGGTCGAGCGCGTAGGCGATCTGGAGGGAGATCTCCGCGTCGGTGAGGTCGGGGAGGAAGCTGAACGACCCTTGGGTGATGCGCATCAGCGGTTCGCCTCCACATTGACGAAGTCGGGCACATCGGTGCTTTCGTAGTCGAAGGTGATGTCTCCCCAGAGTTCCAGGGCGACTTCGAGTTCCTTGCTGTGCTTGGCGGCGGCGCGGAGGATGTCCGGGCCTTCCTTGTAGTAGTCGCGGCCCTCGTTCCGCGCCTTGATCATCGCTTCGACGGCGATCCGGTTGGCGGCCGCGCCTGCGGCGATGCCCATCGGGTGGCCGATGGTGCCGCCGCCGAACTGCAGGATGACGTCCTCGCCCAGGTGGTGGAGGAGCTGGTGCATCTGGCCCGCGTGGATGCCGCCCGAAGCGACCGGCATGACGCCCGGCATGGACGCCCAGTCCTGGTCGAACAGGAGCCCCTTCACCGGGTCGGCCTCGACCTTGCCGAGCCGCAGCGTGTCGTAGAACCCGGCGACCGAGTTGGGGTCGCCTTCGAGCTTGCCGACGACCGTCCCGGCGTGGATGTGGTCGACGCCCGCCAGCCGCATCCACTGGGAGATCACCCGGAAGCTCACGCCGTGGCTCTTCTGCCGGGTGTAGGTGCTGTGCCCGGCGCGGTGCAGGTGCAGGATGACGCTGTTGGCGCGCGCCCATTTCGCCATCGACTGGATCGCGGTGTAGCCGATCGTCAGGTCGATCATGATGATGACGCTGCCGAGCTCCTTGGCGAACTCCGCGCGCTCGTACATGGCCTCCATGTCGCCGGCGGTGACGTTCAGGTAGTGGCCCTTGACCTCACCGGTCTCGGCCTGCGCCTTCATCACCCCTTCCATGCTGTGCAGGAAGCGGTCGCGCCAGCGCATGAACGGCTGGGAGTTGATGTTCTCGTCGTCCTTGGTGAAGTCGAGGCCGCCGCGCAGGGCCTCGTAGACGACGCGTCCGTAGTTCTTCGCCGACAGCCCCAGCTTGGGCTTGACCGTCGCGCCGAGCAGCGGACGGCCGTGCTTGCTGAGGAGTTCGCGCTCCATGACGATGCCGTGCGCGGGCCCCTGGAACGTCTTGATGTAGTGGGGCGGGATGCGCATGTCCTCGAGGCGGAGCGCCTTGAGCGCCTTGAAGCCGAAGACGTTGCCGATGATCGAGGACGTGAGGTTGGCGATGGAGCCTTCCTCGAACAGGTCCAAGCCGTAGGCGATGTAGGCGATGAACTGGTCGGGGGAGCCGGGGACGGGCTCCACCTTGTAGCACTTGGCCTGGTACTCCTCGTGCGCGGTGAGGCGGTCGGTCCAGACGACCGTCCAGGTGGCGGTCGAGGACTCGCCGGCGACGGCGGCGCCCGCCTCCTCCGGGGGTACACCCTGCTGCGGGGTGATGCGGAAGGCGGCGAGGATGTCGCTGTCCTTCGGCACGTAGTCCGGGCGCCAGTAGCCCATCTCCGCATACGGGATCACGCCCGCGGACCATCGACCCATTTCGGGACTCTCCTCTCGTTGACGGTGCAAGCATGTGGGGTCGACACTTATGCCGTCTATCAAGTGTTTCGGGGTGAATCTCAAGCGATGACTGAATCCAGGCTGCGGACCCTGGTGGCGCTCGCGGACGTGTCGTCGGTGCGGCTGGCCGCCGAGCGGCTGTTCGTGACGGAGTCCGCGGTGTCGGCGGCCGTCAGCGCGCTCGCCGCCGAGCTGGGGGTCCCGCTGGTGAGGCGGCAGGGCAGGGGGATCATCCTGACGCCGGCGGGGGAGGTCTACGCGACTTATGCCCGGCGGATCCTCGGGCTGCACGACGAGGCGCGGGCGGCGGCGCGCGGCGAGCATGATCCGGGCCGGGGGAGGTTGCGGATCGCGGCGGTGACGACCGCCGCCGAGCAGGTGCTGCCGGACGCC
>NZ_BAAGZI010000536.1:0-3207 GCF_054778695.1 Actinocorallia lasiicapitis | reverse complement strand
CGACGGCCCGCGTCCCTTCCTCGCCCGCCACGCCGAGCGCCACCCCGGCCAGCACCGCCGCCCAGATCGCCCCGCCGACCAGCAGCAGCACCTTCCGTGACGCCCCCGTCGGCGCGGCGTCTTCGGGCTCGACCGGCCCCCGGTACAGCCGAGCCGCCGGCGGAAGCTCCCCGAAACCACCCATATCCCCGACCTCTCACCCTGTGATTCTCGACTGACGCACCGTCAGACGGCCAGGTGGAAGCCCGAGTTCGCCCCCGTCCAAAAGATCTACCAAGCCCCCGCCCGGCGGCTTCCCCAGCCTTAACTTGTACTCTTCATTATCTTGTATGAGTCGTGTTTATGGGAGTAGGTTGGCCGCATGACCGCATCGGAGCGTGGGACCGTCGCTGAAGAGCTGCGCGGCGCCGGGCTACGGGTGACGGCCGCCCGGGTGGCACTGCTGGACGTCGTGCGCGGCGGCGGCCACCTGGGGGTCGACGCGATCGCGACGGGAGTCCGCGAACGGGTCGGTCATATCTCCGTCCAGGCCGTCTACGAGGCGTTGCACGCGCTCACCGCGGCGGGCCTGCTGCGCCGGATCCAGCCTTCGGGCAGCGCCGCTCTGTATGAGGGGCGCGTCGGGGACAACCACCACCATGTCGTCTGCAGATCCTGCGGCGCGGTGGAGGACGTCGATTGCGCGGTCGGCGAAGCCCCCTGCCTCACCGCCTCCGACGATCAGGGTTTCTCGATCGGCGAGGCCGAAGTCATCTACTGGGGCCTGTGCCCCGGCTGCTCCACCACCCGTTCCTGAGCACGAGATCCGACAAGTCCGGAAGGATTTCCCATGGCCGAGAACAACGACGCGATCATCGATTCGGAAACCCCCGCCCCCTCCTCCGGCGGCTGCCCGGTCGACCACGGCCGCATCCCCCACCCGACGCAGGGCGGCGACGCCACCGCCTGGTGGCCGGAGAAGCTCAACCTCAAGATCCTCGCCAAGAACCCGGTCGTCGCGAACCCCCTCGGCGCCGACTTCGACTACGCCGCGGCCTTCAACGACCTCGACCTCGCCGCCGTCAAGCAGGACCTGGCCGCCGTCATGACGGACTCCAAGGACTGGTGGCCCGCGGACTTCGGCCACTACGGCCCGTTCATGATCCGGATGGCGTGGCACAGCGCCGGCACCTACCGGATCAGCGACGGCCGTGGCGGCGGCGGCACCGGCCAGCAGCGGTTCGCCCCCCTCAACAGCTGGCCCGACAACGCCAACCTCGACAAGGCACGCCGCCTGCTCTGGCCCGTCAAGCAGAAGTACGGCCAGGCGCTGTCCTGGGCCGACCTGATGATCCTCGCCGGGAACGTCGCGCTCGAGACCATGGGCTTCACGACGTTCGGCTTCGCCGGCGGCCGCGCCGACGTGTGGGAGCCCGACGAGGACGTCTACTGGGGCCCTGAGCGGACCTGGCTCGGCGACGAGCGGCACAGCGCCGACCACGAACTGGAGAAGCCGCTCGCCGCCGTCCAGATGGGGCTGATCTACGTCAACCCGGAGGGTCCGGGCGGCGTCCCCGACCCGCTCGCCGCGGCCCGCGACATCCGCGAGACCTTCGGCCGGATGGCGATGAACGACGAGGAGACCGCCGCGCTGATCGCCGGCGGCCACACCTTCGGCAAGTCGCACGGCGCGGGCCCCGCCGACCATGTCGGCGACAACCCCGAGGCAGCGCCGCTGGAGGCGCAGGGCCTGGGCTGGAAGAGCACCTACGGCACCGGTTCCGGCGCCGACGCGATCACCAGCGGGCTCGAAGGAGTCTGGACCAACACCCCCGTGAGCTGGGACAACTCCTTCCTGGAGATCCTCTACGGCTCTGAGTGGGAGCTGTTCAAGAGCCCGGCGGGCGCCCACCAGTGGCGGCCGAAGGACGGCGCGGGCGACGGCACCGTCCCCGACGCGTTCGACCCGTCGAAGCGGCTCGCCCCGACCATGCTGACCACGGACCTCGCCCTCCGGTTCGACCCGGTCTACGAGCAGATCACCCGCCGCTGGCTGGCGCACCCGCACGAGTTCGCCGACGCGTTCGCGCGCGCCTGGTTCAAGCTCACCCACCGCGACCTGGGCCCCGTCAGCCGCTACCTCGGCCCCGAGGTGCCGTCCGAGGTGCTGCTCTGGCAGGACCCGCTGCCCGCCCGCGACCACGAGCTCGTCGACGACACCGACCTCGCGTCGCTCAAGGTGCAGATCCTCGAGTCGGGCCTGCCGGTCTCCGACCTGGTCGCGGCGGCATGGGCGGCGGCTTCGTCGTTCCGCGGCAGCGACAAGCGCGGCGGCGCGAACGGCGGACGGATCCGGCTGGAGCCGCAGCGCGGCTGGGAGGCCAACGATCCCGACCGGCTCGCGAACGTCCTGCGCACGCTGGAAGGCATCCAGTCGGCGTTCAACTCCGCGAACCCCGGCAAGCGGGTTTCGCTGGCCGACCTCGTCGTCCTGGCGGGCGGGACGGCGATCGAGCGGGTGTCGGGCGTCGCGGTGCCGTTCACGCCGGGCCGCGTCGACTCCTCGCAGGAGCAGACGGACGTCGAGTCGTTCGCCGCGCTGGAGCCGCAGGCCGACGGCTTCCGCAACTACCTCGGCAAGGGTGCCCGGCTGCCCGCCGAGTACCTTCTGGTCGACCGCGCGAACCTGCTGACCTTGAGCGCTCCGGAGATGACGGTGCTGGTCGGCGGGCTGCGGGTGCTGGGCGCCAACACCGGCGGCTCCGCGCACGGAGTGTTCACCGACCGTCCCGGCACCCTGTCCAACGACTTCTTCGTCAATCTGCTCGACCAGGACGTCACCTGGTCGGCGTCGACCCCGGATTCGACCCTCTTCGAGGGCCGTGACTCCGCCGGCGCCGTCAAGTGGACGGGCACCCGCGCCGACCTGGTGTTCGGTTCGAACTCCGAGCTCCGCGCCCTCGCCGAGGTCTACGCCTCCGCCGACGCCTCCGCCAAGTTCACCACCGACTTCGTCGCCGCCTGGACCAAGGTCATGAACCTCGACCGCTTCGACCTCCGAGACAACCGCTGACACTCCCGTCTTAACACAACGGCTCGCACCCGCCGCACGGCTCAAGGCCGAGCGGGGGTGCGAGCCGTTGTGGCTTCGGTGGGTCAGGCGGCGCCGGCGGGGCGTTGGACGCGGCCGCGGCGGGGCTTCGGGGGGCGCTGGGCGTCGGTGGCCGG
>NZ_BAAGZI010000535.1:0-3217 GCF_054778695.1 Actinocorallia lasiicapitis | reverse complement strand
TCCGCGTCCGCCGCGGCAACCGGCAGCTCGCGGCGCTGGGCCGCCCGGTCAGCGCGAGACCGCTGGCCCTCGCCGAGCTGCTCGCGCTGGTCAGAGCCCGCACGGTGAGCCTGCCGGACTTCGGATGCTATGTCGCGGTGATGGCCCTCGACCGGATCGCGGCTCATCTGCCGGCCGCCCGCGGCTGGGGCTCCGACCGCACGTCGAGAGCGGCCTCATAGGCGGCGACCAGGGCCTTCTTGGAATGCTCCCACGACAGCGGACCCGCGACCCTCGCCCGGCCCAGCTCGCCCCGTCTGGCCCGCTCGGCCGGATCGTCCAGCAGCCGGGAGACCAGCCCGGCGAACGCCGCCTCGTCGGCGCCCGGCGCGTACAGCGCGGCCTCACCGGCCGACACCCGCGCCTCGCGCAGCTCGAACGAGACCAGCGGACGGCCCATCGCCATGTACTCCATCACCTTGTTCATCGTCGAGACGTCGTTGAGCGGGTTCGGCGGATCCGGCGACAGGCACACGTCCGCCGTGGACAGATAGCGGAGCAGGTCGGCGTCGGGGATCCGGCCGGTGAAGTCGACCAGCCCCGACAGGCCCAGCTCGGCGCTGAGCGCGACCATCGCCTCGAAGGTGTCGCCGCCGCCGATGAACGTGGCGTGCCAGTCCTCCCGCCGCCCGCGCAACTCGGCGAGCGCCCGCAGCGCGTAGTCCACGCCGTCCTGCGGCCCCATGACGCCCAGGTAGCAGAGCAGATGCGGCTTGCCGCGCCGCAGCTCCGGCTCGGCGGGAACCTCGTGGAACCGTTCGACGACCGGTGCGCTGCGCACCACGAACACCTCCTCGGGGCGTTTCCCGCCGCGCGTCACGGCGGCGTCCCGGTAGCTCTCGTTGGTGGCGATCACGATGTCGGCGGCGTCGTAGGTGGCCTTCTCCATCCGCACCACCATCCGGTACAGCGCGTCCCGGCCGCGCCCCGCGAACCGCGACAGGTACAGCTCGGGCACCAGGTCGTGCTGGTCGAAGACGAACCGCGCGCCCCTGCGTTTGAGCCGCCGCGCCACGAGATGGAACAGGTCGGGCGGGTTGCAGGCGTGCACCACGTCGACGGGGCCGACCTTCCTGGCCAGCCGCCACGTGTGCCAGAGCGCGCTGCCGTACTCCTGGACGTATCCGGCGGGCCCGCCGGTCGCCGCGCGCAGCGGGTACCGGTGGATCCGCACCCCGTCGATGACGGCCTCGGCCTCGGTGTCGCGGGCGGCGCCCATCGGGCAGATGACGTCGACCTCCCAGCCGGCCTCGCGCAGCGCCTGGCACTCCTGCCAGACGCGCCGGTCGAACGGCACGGAGAGGTTCTCCACCAGGATCAGCGTGTGTTTTCTACCGTTCACCAGGCAAGTCCCTGATAGCCGGGGACACCGCGGCGGTCCGCGGCGTCCGGGAGGCGGACGAGGTCGACGATGGTGCGGTCGCCCGCGCGCGCGAGGACGTCGAGCACGGCGGGGTCCTGGCAGCCGACGACACAGACCTCGGCGTGCTCCAGCACCTCCCCGGCGTCGTTGCTGAGCAGGTCGCCCAGATGGGGGAGGCGCGAGCGCATGTAGTCGCGGTTGGCGCCCATCAGCCGCGACAGGGTGACGTTCGTGTCGTAGATCCGCAGGTCGTAGCCCTTGCCGAGGAGCCGTTCGGCCAGCTCGACCAGCGGGCTCTCGCGCAGGTCGTCGGTGCCGGGTTTGAACGACAGCCCGAACAGCCCGATCCGGCGGCGCCCGTCCGCCGCGACCAGCGACAGCGCCCGCCGCAGATGCTCCTCGTTGGACGGCAGCACGTGCGACAGCAGCGGCACCGCGACGTCGGCCCGGTGGGCGGCGTGCACCAGACCGCGGACGTCCTTCGGCAGGCAGGAGCCGCCGAACGCGAACCCGGGCCGCAGATAGGCGGAGCTGATGTTGAGTTTCCGGTCGCTGACGAACACGTCCACGACGGGCCCCGAGTCGATGCCCAGCGCTCGGCAGACCGCGCCCAGCTCGTTCGCGAACGCGATCTTCAACGCGTGGAAGGAGTTGTCGGCGTACTTGGTCATCTCGGCGACCGGGATCGGCACCCGGAACACCTCGCCGGGGATCCCCGCGTAGAGCGCGGCGACGGCGTCGCCGCTGGCCTGGTCGAACTGGCCGATGACCGTCTTCGGCGGATCGAGGAAGTCCTTGACGCTGGAGCCCTCGCGCAGGAACTCCGGGTTCACCGCGACCCCGAAGCCCACGCCCGCCGTCAGTCCCGAGTACTTCTCCAGCACCGGGACGATCAGCCGTTCGCAGGTGCCCGGCAGCATCGTGCTCCGGATGACGACCGTGTGGCGGGGCCCGTCCCGTCCGCCGAGCGCCGTGCCGATCTGCTCGGCGACCCGCTCCAGGAACTCCGTCGACAGGCTGCCGTTCCCCGCCGACGGAGTGCCCACGCAGATCAGAGACACCTCCGTGGCCGCGACGGCCGCCGCCACATCGCCGGTGACCGTCAGCAGGCCCGCGCCGACCACCTCCTGCGTCAGCTCCCCGATGTCGGCCTCCACCAGCGGCGCCACCCCACGGGCGAGCAGGTCGAGCTTGGCCGGGTTGACGTCGACGCCGACCACCCGATGGCCGAGCGAGGCCAGGCACGCGGCGGACACACAGCCGACGTAGCCGAGCCCGAACACCGATATCCGCGTACTGGGAATCCGCATACTGTTCGCCTCCGTTTTGACGGGGTTCAGCCACCGGCCAGTCGGGTCGGCCGGCGCGACGGGCGGAGCAGGGCCACCAGGGCGGCCCTGGCGTCCGGACGTCCGGCGAGAGCGCGCAGGAACTGCCCGGCGGTGAGCGCCAGCCCGTAAGCGGCGGACGCCACCGGCCCGTGCCTGCCGCGGTAGAGCCGCACCCGGTTGACGGTGCTGAGCGCCGCCAGCGCCGGGCTGGTCCCCGACGCCGCGCCGATGTGCTCGACGACGGCGTCCGGGCAGTACCACAGGCCCAGGCCGAGGTCGGTGGAGCGGAGAATGAACTCGGTCTCCTCGCTGTACAGGAGGAACGACTCGTCCCACGGGCCGGCCCGCCGGAGGGTCTCGGCCGACATCAGCAGGGCCGCGCCGGTCGCCCACGCGTACCGTCCGGCCCGCTCGTGCGGGCCCGGCGCGGTGATCATCTCGCCGAGGGCGCCGTACCGGCCCGCGAACGAGCCGCCCAGCAGCG
>NZ_BAAGZI010000534.1:0-3227 GCF_054778695.1 Actinocorallia lasiicapitis | reverse complement strand
CCCCGAGACCAAACCGCGGGCGCAGGGCGCGGCCGCCGTCCTGGGCACCGCGTTCGCGCTGGCCATCCTCAGGCGCGCCGCCCGCCGCACCACGCCCAGGAGCTGACCGTGCCAGGGGAGGACCGGTGGGTGGCGGGGGCGCCCACCGAGCTTCCCGCCGCGTCCTGGTGGGCGGCGGTGCAGCGGACCTTCACCGAATACCTGGAGGACGGCCTCGGCGACAAGGCCGCGGCCCTCACCTACTACAGCGTCCTGTCGATCTTCCCGGCGATGCTCGTGATCATCTCGCTGGTGGGGCTCGGCGGGACGTCGGTCTCCTCGGGCCTCATCGCGAACATCGACGCGCTCGCGCCCGGCTCCGTCCGGCAGATCCTCACCGACGGCCTCACCGAGATCCAGGACGGCCGCGGTGGCGCCGGGCTCATCGCCCTGCTGGGGCTGCTCGCGGCGCTGTGGTCGGCGTCCGGCTATGTGGCGGCGTTCATGCGGGCGTCCAACGTCATCTATGACGTTCCCGAGGGGCGGCCACTCTGGAAGACCCTGCCGATCCGGATCGGGGTCACCGTCGTCACCCTCGCGCTGCTGTCGCTGTCGGCGGTCGCGGTCGTCGTCACCGGGCCGCTCGCGCGGCGGGCCGGCGACGTGCTCGGGCTGGGTTCGGTGGCCGTCACGACGTTCGACATCGCCAAATGGCCGATCCTGCTGCTGATCGTCAGTTTTCTGTTCGCGCTGCTCTACTGGGCGTCCCCCAACGCCAAGCAGGGGTTCCGGTGGGTGACGCCCGGCGGGATCCTGGCGCTGGTGCTCTGGCTCGCCGCGTCGGCGGGGTTCGCGTTCTACGTCGCGAACTTCGGCAGCTACAACAAGACCTACGGGAGCCTCGCGGGGCTCATCGTCTTCCTGGTCTGGCTGTGGCTCACCAACAACGCGATCCTGCTCGGCGCGGAACTCAACGCCGAGCTCGAACGGAGCCGCGCCATCACCGCGGGCCACCCCGCCGACGAGGAGCCCTATGTGGAGCTCCGTGACACGCGCGCACTCAGCCCCGAAGACCGTCCCGCGCCGGTTTCCGACGTTTGAGACCGGTGGCAGGGGAACTTCAAAGGCACGTCAACTCGGAGCAGGAAGGTGAATGTCGTGGGCTTCCTCGACAAGATGCGCAACAGACTCGACCGGGGCAAGGGCACCGCCAAACAGCGGATCGGCCGCGACCGGCGCGACCCGTACCTGGAGACGGAGGGCCGCGCCGAGAAGCACAAGGCCGGATTCCGCCAGGTCGGCGAGCGGCTCAAGGACGCCGCGAAGGAACTGCGCCGCACCACCAGGTGACCGCTCGCCGGTGACCGGACTCAACGGGAGGAGACGACCATGGGAGTGGGAGTAGGACTCACGCTCTTCACCATCGGGCTGATCCTGGCGCTGGCCACGGACTTCAGCCTCAGCGGCATCGACATCCAGATGGTCGGCTGGATTCTCATCCTCGTCGGCGTGATCCAGCTGCTGTTCACGCTGCTCTATCTGCGGCCGCGCCGCGCGCGCCTCACCGTGACGGAGCGGATCGACGACGCTCCCCCGGTCTACGAGGTCACGCAAGGCGAGACCGTCGTCGAACGGCCCGTGCGCCGCGACCCCGGACTCTGATGGGCCAGGAGCGACCCGATCACGCGGATCGGCCCGATGAGAGCGAGGCGCAGCGGGCCGACCGCAACTTCATGGAGCTGCTGCAGGGGCTCCGGGTGGCGGTGACCGGCGTCCAGGTGCTGTTCGCGTTCCTGCTGACGGTGCCGTTCTCGCAGGGGTTCGCCTCCGCGGGGCCCCTCGACCGCAAACTGTTCTATGTGGCGCTGGTGACGGCGGCGCTGGCGTCGCTGTTCTTCATCGCGCCGGTCGCCCAGCACCGGATCCTGTTCCACCGCGGCATGAAGAGGTACCTGGTGCGGCGGTCCAACCTCTACGGGCTGATCGGCACCGTGTCCCTCGCGGTGTCGATCACCTCGGCGACCCTGATGGTCGTCGACCATCTCTTCGACGGCCCCCTCCCCCTCATCACCGCAGCCGCGATCATGCTGGCCGCGAGCTGGCTGTGGTTCGTCGAACCGATGGTCAACCGAAGAAACGACGGCCCCTCGACCGAATCGAACAAAACGGGCGGACCGGATCGTTCGTGATGTTTCCGGCGCGCTCAGGGGGCACGGTGAAAGAGAAATCGAACCTCGGAAGAGAGTAGGCGCCATGTACATCGGACTGGGAACCGTCGTGCTGATCGTGATCATCGTTCTGGTCGTGCTCTGGCTGCGCTGACGCGGCGGAGCCGCGCCCGGAAAGTCAAATAGACAGTAATATCTGCCGGTGGCTAACTACGCGGGCGACGACCTGGTGGGCGAGAGCATCGGACCCTTCCGGATCGAGCGGCTGCTCGGCCAGGGCGGCATGGGCCGGGTGTATCTCGGGGTGTCGGTCAGCGGGCGGCGGGTCGCCGTCAAGGTGGTGCGGCCCGAACTGGCCGACGACCCCGGGTTCAGGAAGCGGTTCCGGGCCGAGGTCGAGGCGGCCATGGCCGTCAGCGGGGCGTTCACCGCGCCCGTCGTGGACGCCGATCCCGACGGGCCGCTGCCCTGGCTGGCGACCGTGCACGTGGACGGGCCGTCGCTCCAGGACGAGGTCGACGCGCGTGGCCCGCTTCCGGCGGGCGCCGTCCGGCGGCTGGGCGCGAGCCTCGCCGAATCACTCACCGCCATCCACCGGGCCGGGCTGATCCACCGCGATCTGAAGCCCGCCAACATCCTGCTGGCCTCCGACGGGCCGCGCGTCATCGACTTCGGCATCAGCCGCGCCGCCGACGGCACCGCCTACACCGCCACCGGGGGTGTCGTCGGTTCGGCCGGCTACATGTCGCCCGAGCAGATCCTGGGCCGCGACCTCACCCCGGCCAGCGACGTCTTCGCGCTCGGCGCCGTCCTCGTCTTCGCCGCCACGGGCCGTCCCGCCTTCGGCACGGGCCCCTTCCAGGCCGTCCTGTTCCGCGCCGCCTACGAACCACCCGCCCTCGACGGCCTCCACGACCCCCTCGCCTCGACCATCGCCGCCTGCCTCGCCAAGAACCCCCTGCACCGCCCCCCTCTCTCCGACCTCCCCCACCTCTTCATCTCCTCCACCGCAACGCCCGCCGACGACGGCCCCGCCACCGCCCTGCCCGTGGCCCTCCACCCGGCCGCCGCCGAGCCCGC
>NZ_BAAGZI010000533.1:0-3232 GCF_054778695.1 Actinocorallia lasiicapitis | reverse complement strand
CGACCGGCTGCGTTCGCTGCGGGACGTCAAGGACGGGCGCGCCACCGTGCTGGCCGCCGCCGACCCGGCCAACCCGTACGGGGCGGCGCTCCCCTGGCCGGAGACCGACGGCGGGCACCGTCCCGGCCGCAAGGCGGGCGCGCTGGTCGTCCTGGTCGACGGCGAGCTCACGCTCTACGCCGAACGCGGCGGCAAGTCCTTCCTCACCTGGAATCACGAAGGTCTCGACCCTGCGGTCGGTGCGCTGGCGCGGGCCGTCCGGGACGGGGCGCTCGGCCAGGTGACGGTGGAGCGTGTGGACGGGGTCGCGGTCACGGCGTCGCCGCTGGCCGAAATCCTCGAGTCGGCGGGTTTCCACCCCACTCCGAAGGGATTTCGGCTGCGCAGATAGAAAAGCCCGGAACCGAAGCAACGTTTTCCACGTCTCAAGGCGTCAAAGAGTACAAGGGCGCTACTCCGGACGGCTGATGGGAAATCGTTCTCAGGGCCGACGATCCGGACCGGCGCTCCTGCCAAGCTGATTGGCATCACGGGGTTCCGGCGGTGTCAGCACCGCCCGTCAACTGGGGAGTTGGCATGACATCGACCGCTCGATGGGTGATGGCGCAGCGCCGCAAGCGCATCGTCATCTCCCAGACCCTCCGCGACCGCGCCCGTACCGATCCGCGCCGCACCGGCGCCGCCACGCCCGAGCGCCAGACCACCAAGTAGCAGCATCCGCTTTCCGACGTGCGTCCGGACGAACCGGGGCGCACGTTTCTCAGTCGGCGGTGGTGGAGAAGACTTCTTCTCTGGCCTGGGAGAGCGCGGCGTGCAGGGCGCCCCGCAGGACGGGGTTGCCTTCGACCTGGCCCAGGACGATGCGGGGGCGGGTCGGCGAGATGCGTCCGACGGCGCGCTCGATGCGTTCGGCGAGCCCTTCGCCGCCGGCGGTGCCCAGTTCGCCGGTGATGACGACCAGGCCGGGGTCGAGGACGATGTTGACGGAGGCCACGCCGTACGACAGGCGTGTGGCCAGTTCGTCCAGGAAGGCTCCGCCGCGTTCCTCGTCGGCGGCGGCCAGCCGGACGGCCTCGACGGCCGAGACGTCGGTGAAGCCATGCGCGGCGGCCAGGTCGCGGACGGCGTCCGCGCCGACGAGCGAGCCGAAACCGCCGGCGAGGGCGGGCTGCCCGTAGGTGAGCGATTCGGTCACGCCCTCGGGGAGCGGGACGCCCGGCACCGGCAGGTAGCCGATCTCCCCGGCCCCGCCGGAGATGCCGCGGTGCAGCCGGTCGCCGAACATGACGGCGAGACCGATACCGCGGTCGATCCAGATGAGCGCGAAGTCCTCCGCGTCGCGGGCGGCACCGTAGGCGCGTTCGGCGACGGCCACCAGGTTCACATCGTTCTCGATCACCACGGGACGCCGCAGGTCGCGCCGCAACCCTTCCAGCACGCCCTCATGCCAGGCGGGCAGGTCGAACGCGAACCGGACGTCGCCGGTGCGCGGGTCGACGACGCCGGGAGTCCCGATGACGAAGGCGTGCAGCCGGGACGCCGCGACCTTCGCAGACCGGCACGCTTTCGTGACCGCCGAGTGGACGACCGCGACCGGGTCCTCCGCGCCGTCCAGCGAAACCGTGATCTCCGCGGCGACCTCGCCGGTGATGTCCGCGATGGCCGCGGTCACCCCGTCGGGCCCGACTTCCAGACCGGCGACGAACGCGCTGGCCGGGACGACTCCGTACAGCGCGGCGTTGGGCCCGCGGCCGCCGGCCTGCTCGCCGACGACCTCCACGAGGCCCCGTTCTTCGAGCCGTGACAGGAGCTGCGAGGCCGTCACCTTGGACAATCCGGTCCGCTCGCCGATCTGCGCGCGGGTCAGCGGGCCTTCGGCGATCAGGAGTTCGAGGGCGGCACGGTCGTTGAGCTCGCGCAGCAGGCGGGGCGTCCCCGGACGTATGGCCATGCTCGGCCTCCTGTCGATCAATCTGCCGGAACGGGTTATGTATAGGAAAGTTTCTTGTTAGTTTACTGTCCACAACCCCGCGCGAGCCCACCGCTCAGGGCGGGATCGCCGTAGAGCACGGGGGCACGCCTCGATCAGGGCCGCACGCGGGGACATGGTGGGAACTTTAAAGGTTCTTGACCACTGCGGGAGGCCACACCAACTGATCACTGCGTGCGGAATGCCTGAAAGGGGAACTCTGACCATGTCCGACGCCTTGCACCGCCTTGCCCGAGCGACCCTCCTCGCGGCCTTTCCGGGTGCGACAGCGCCCGACTGGCTTCTCGACGAGCTGGAGAAAGGTCTCGGCGGAGTCACCCTTTTCGCGCTGAACGGCAATGTGCCGGGCGCCGAGGGCCTCGCCCAGCTCACCGCGGAACTCCGCAAGGCCGGCGAGCCGATCATCACGATCGACGAGGAGGGCGGCGACGTCACCCGCCTCGACCACACCACCGGCAGCCGCTACCCCGGCAACGCCGCGCTCGGCGTGGTCGACGACGTGGAACTGACCCGCCGCGTGTTCCGCTCGATCGGCGCCGAACTGGCCGAGGTCGGCGTCAACATGGACTTCGCTCCTTCGGTCGATGTCAACAGCGCCGCCGAGAACCCGATCATCGGGACCCGCGCGTTCGGCGCGACCGCCGACGTGGTCGCCCGGCACGCCGCCGCGTCCGTGACGGGCCTGCAGGAGGCGGGCGTCGCGGCCTGTGTGAAGCACTTCCCCGGCCACGGCGACACCCGCGACGACTCCCATCTGTCGGTGCCGGTCGTCGACGCCGATCTGGCGCTGCTGCACGAGCGGGAACTGCCGCCGTTCCGGGCCGCGATCGCCGCCGGGACCCAGGCGCTGATGACCGCCCACCTGATCGTCCCCGAGCTGACCGGGGAGACCCCCGCGACCCTCTCCCAGGCCGCGATCACCGGGCTGCTCCGCGACGAGCTGGGCTACCAGGGCGTCGTCGTGTCCGACGCGCTCGACATGAAGGGCGCCAGCGGCGCGATCGGCATCCCCGAGGCGGCCGTCCAGGCGCTGATCGCAGGCGCCGACCTGCTCTGCCTGGGCTCCCAGGAGTTCGCCGGCTCCGTCCAGGAGATCACCGCGGCGATCGTGGGGGCGGTCCGTGACGGCCGGCTGCCCGAGGACCGCCTGGAGAGCGCCGCGCAGCGCGTCCGCCGGTTGAAGACGTGGCTGGCGACGTCCCGGGCGGTCGAGCTGGACCGGCCCGCCGGGCTCGAGGCCGC
>NZ_BAAGZI010000532.1:0-3233 GCF_054778695.1 Actinocorallia lasiicapitis | reverse complement strand
CCGACGCCGACCACCGCACCGTCCGCGCCGCCGCGGGCCGGGTCGTGCACGCCGCCACCCCCGCCGAGGCCGAGGGCCTGCTCTCGGAGGTCAGGCTCCGCGTCCAGGAGGCCAACACCAGGACCAGGGACGAGCGGAGGCACGCGGCCGAACTCCGCGCCGCCCGGCAGGCCGAAGCGCAGGCCGAAGCCGAACGCGCCTACGTCCTGGCGACGGTCACCGAGGCGTTCGAGGAGCTCGGCTACCAGGTCGACGCCGGGTTCGAGACCGTCACCCCGCTGACTCTGACACGCGCCGACTGGCCGGACCAGGTCGTCCTGATGGGCCTGGACGAGGGCACGCTCCGCGCCAAGATGTTGCGGACGCGCCCGCCCGCCAGCGAGGACGAGCGCCGCCGCGACGCCGAACACGAACGCGCCTGGTGTGAGGCGTTCGAGGCCGCGAAGGAGCGGCTGGAGCGCGAGGGCATGACCGTCGCGGTGACGTGGCGGCTGGAGCCCGGTGCCGAAGCGCTGCCGCTGGGGGCAGAATCGACCACGAGCCGGAAGAAGCACAAGCCGAGGGAACGCCACGTTGAGCACTGACCAACCGACTCTCGGGGGCCGTCTGATGGGCTGGCCCCCGTTCATCCGGGAGCTCGACGCCACGCTGTCGGTGCACTCGCAGTACGTGCTGTCGGGGAACCTCTACGACAGTTTTCTGTTTCCCAACGGTGACGGCATGGCGCTGCTGCCGCTCCGCGACATGCTGTCGGAGGCGCTGAACGCCAGCGGCATCGGCTGTCTGCTCGTCTACGACCCGGTGGACGGCCTGCGCGTCTTCCCCGAGGGTGACGAGCAGGCGGAGGAGACCGCCAAGAAGCTCCTCGGCAAGTACGACGCGAAGCCGTCGCTGGAGGGGCTCACCAAGGTGCTGGCCGCGGTCGCCAAGCCGGCCGAGCAGGTCAGGGCGGCGGTCCTGATCGAGGGCGCGTCCCGGATTTCGGCGTCGGGCACCGAGCTGGTCCCCGCCGAGCGCGACTTCTTCCGTTACTGCGAGAAGCTGGCCAGGACGGCCCGCCCGGTGCGCGCGCCGGGCGTCCGGCCGAAGCCGTTCCACAACCCGATCATCTGGCTGGTGGAGCGGCCCGGCGATCTGCCGGCGTGGCTGTCGTCCGACAACGACTCGATCCGCGAGATCGTCCTGCCCCGTCCGCATCTGGGCGATCGGCAGACCACGGCGCGGCTGCTGGCCCGCGCGTTCGCCGTCGACCCCGAGACCGACGACGCGGCCGCCGACGCCTGCAACGCGTTCGCCGAGCAGGCCGACGGCCTCACCCTCCAGTCGATGATCGAGGTCACCCGGCTGGCGAAGGAGCGGAACGTCGCGCTGGCCGATCTGCCGGACGCCGTCCGCACCTACAAGCTGGGCGTCCTGGACAATCCGTGGTCGCGGGGGCATCTGCGCAAGCGGGTCCTGGACGGCGAGAAGCGGGTCCCCGAGCGGGTGCTGGGGCAGCACCAGGCCGTCACCAAGACCCTCGACATCCTCAAGCGGGCCGTCCTCGGGCTGTCGGGGGCTCAGGCCACCAAGCAGGGTTCGCGTCCTCGCGGGGTGCTGTTCTTCGCGGGCCCGACGGGCACCGGCAAGACCGAGCTGGCCAAGGCGATCACCTCGCTGGTCTTCGGCGACGACTCGGCCTACCTGCGGTTCGACATGTCGGAGTTCTCGGCCGAGCAGGCGGGTGACCGGCTGATCGGCTCGCCGCCCGGCTATGTCGGGCACGAGGCGGGCGGCGAGCTCACCAACGCCGTCCGCGAGGATCCGTTCCGGGTGATCCTGTTCGACGAGATCGAGAAGGCCCACCCGCGGATCCTGGACAAGTTCCTGCAGATCCTCGAGGACGGCCGCCTCACCGACGGCCGCGGCCAGACCGTCCACTTCTCCGAGGCCATCCTGATCTTCACGTCCAATCTGGGCTCGTCGAAGGTGATCCCCGGGCTCGGCTACGCGGAGATCGAGCACCGGATCAAGACGGCGATCGGCGACCACTTCACCACGGTCCTCAACCGGCCCGAGCTGCTGAACCGGCTCGGCGACAACGTGATCGTCTTCAACTTCATCGGTCCCGAGCCCGCGTCGAAGATCTTCGATCTGCAGTTGGAGAACATCTGCAAACGGGTCTCCGACGAGCACCGCCTCACCCTGACCGTCACCCCGGACGTGCTGGCCACGCTCCGCGAGTGGTGCACGGCCGAGCTCGACAAGGGCGGCCGCGGCATCGGGATGGCCCTGGAGGCCCACTTCGTCAACCCGCTGGCCCGTGGCCTGTTCGACCGGGAACTGAAGGCGGGAACCGAGCTCACTGTGTCGGGCATCACCCGCGAGGGGAGCATCGTGGAGCTCGAGCTGTCGTGACGACGATGCTGCTGGCCAAAGCCCATCACCCGGTGACCACGCTCGGTCACGGGGTGCGAGCGGGCATCTGGTTCCAGGGGTGCACGATCGCCTGTCCCGGCTGCCTGTCGCGCGACACCTGGCCGGCGGAGGAGTCCCATGCGGTCCCGGTGGAAGGGGTTTTGGACTGGCTGCGGGGCCTTCCGCCGATCGACGGCGTGACGGTCTCGGGCGGTGAGCCGTTCCAGCAGCCCGAGGCGTTGCGGGCGCTACTCGCGGGCATCATCGAGTGGCGTGGATCACGTGAGTTGGACATCCTCCTTTATTCCGGATATGTAATCTCCAGGCTCTCGCGGAAACCCGAGTCGCGGGACATCCTGAAACTGTGTGATGCTGTTGTCTCCGGGCCGTACGTGGAACGGCTGGGCGACGACTCCCCCCTGCGGGGATCGTCGAACCAACAGCTCGTGCCGTTGACCCCCCTGGGGGAGCAGCGGTACGGCCCAAACGGGCAGAACGAACGGCGCATACAGGTGTGCGTCGAAGACGGTGCGGAAGGACGGCGGGTGTACTACATCGGCATCCCGCGCCGAGGCGACATGGATCGCTTGAGCGCGGTGCTGGACGGGGCTGGAGTACGAGCCGGGGAGGCCTCATGGAGACTCTGACCTGCGAGGTCTGCCAGACCCCGCACAACCCGGGCGATCTGATCTGCCTGACCTGCGGGAACAACCTCACCCGCGGCCGTCGCCGGCGTCCGCAGCCGCAGGAGGCCGGGTACGGGCAGCAGCCCCCGGCCGGCCAGCCCGGCTACGGGCAGGACGGCTACGGCCAGGCGCCGCAGGGCGGCCAGCCGG
>NZ_BAAGZI010000531.1:0-3252 GCF_054778695.1 Actinocorallia lasiicapitis | reverse complement strand
AGGACCGCGACCCCGGCGCCCGCGCTCTCCGCCGACATCGGCCGCACCCCGACCGGCACCTCCACCACGCAGGCCGCCCTCGGCCGCACCCTGATGGACCTGACGCGCACCGCGCCCGAGGCGGCCCGGCGGATCGTCACCGTCACCCCGGACGTCGCCTCCAGCACCAACCTCGGCGGCTGGGTGAACAAGGTGGGGGTCTGGTCGCCGCACGAGCGGCCCAACTGGTTCGCCGACGACGCCGAGACGATCCTGCACTGGCGGGAGAAGCCGACCGGCCAGCACATCGAACTGGGCATCGCCGAGGTCAACCTGGTCGGGCTGCTCGGCGAGCTCGGCGCGACCTGGAGCAGGTGGGGCGAGCCGCTGCTGCCGATCGGGGTCATGTACGACCCGTTCGTGCAGCGGGCGCTCGAACCGTGGTCGTTCGGGATCTACGCGGGCGGCCAGTCGATCCTCGTGGGGACGCCGTCGGGCGTCACGCTCGCGCCGGAGGGCGGCGCCCACCAGTCGATCACGACCCCGTCGCTGGGGATCGAGCAGCCGGGCTGCGTCACCTACGAGCCGGCGTTCGCGCTCGACACCGAGTGGGTGCTGCTGGAGAGCCTGGCGAACCTGGGCAGGGCGGACGGCCACTCGGCGTATCTGCGGCTGTCGACCCGCCCCCTCGACCAGGCGCTGGCCGAAGTCCCGGCCGATCCGGCGGCACGGGAACGGCGCCGCAGGCAGGTCGTCGGGGGCGGCTATCCGCTGCGCCGCCCGGCCGGCGCGCGGGTCACCCTCGCGGTGATGGGCGCGCTGGTGCCCGAGGCGCTGGAGGCCGCCGACCGGCTGGAGGCGCTGGGGGTTCCGACGGCCGTCACCTGCGTCACCAGCCCCGGCCTGCTCTACAAGGCGCTGCGCGCCCGGCAGGGCCTGGAGGACGGCCCGACCTGGATCCTCGACCAGGTGCTGCCGCCCACCCCGCTGGTGACGGTGCTCGACGGCCACCCCCACACCCTCGCGTTCCTCGCCCAGATCCACCGGGTTCCGGCCGCGAACCTGGGCGTCACCCGTTTCGGCCAGTCCGGCGACCTCACCGACGTCTACCGCCACCACGGTCTCGACCCCGGCTCGATCCTCAACGCGGCCCTGGACGTCACCGGGCTGAGCTGACGGGCCTGAGCCGACGGGCCTGAGCTGACGGAGTTCAGCGGGGGAAGGCGGCCAGCCGTGCGGCGAGAGCGGCGGCGGGCACCTCCTCCCACAGGTCCGTGGCGCCGGTCTCGGGATCCCAGGTTCCGGCGACCCGGCCGCCGTGCAGGACGACCGGCGCGATCCACCCGGCGGCCTTGCTGACCTTCGCGCGATGCTCGGGCGGGATGAGGTAGGGCGCGTCGGTGCCCGCGCCGAGGACGTACGGGTCGAACCCGCCCAGCAGCCGGACGTCCTCGCTGGGCGGGGTGGCGAGCAGGGAGCTCAGCTCCGAGGTGAGCGCGTACATCGGGACGCCCTCGACGTCGACCTCGGTGAGCTCGTCGGCCAGCGCGGCGAACCACGCCTTGACGTCCTTCTTCCGGCTGCCCCTGCGCATCAGCCAGTTGTCGAACAGGTCGGGGGTGGCGGGCCCGTGCGCGCCCAGATAGGCACGGAGCACGATCCGCGCCGCCTCCTCGACGGGCGGGGCGGGCCGCCAGCCGGGCAGGGTGGACGGCGCCGCGAAGGTGATCCGGTTGCCCTGGGACGGCCCGTGGCAGAGCACCCCCCACCAGGCGAGCGGTTTCAGCAGGCTGCCCCAGCCGCTGGACAGCCCCGTGCGCAAGTGCTCGGAGGAGGTCTCGGCGAGCACCGCCTCGGTGAGCTCCTCACGCGTCAGCGGCCCGGCGGGCAGGACCCGCGCGGCGATCTCGGCGAACGCCTCGAGGTCGGCGGGGGTGGCTCCCGACATCTTGATCCAGCTTGGTCTCTCCCAGTTGCGGATGGTCGCGCAGAGCGCCAGATAGGCGCTGGCCTCGTCGATCGGCAGCAGGTGCAGGGTGCCGCGCATCGCCCACACCTTCATCAGGGTGGTGCCGACGGCGCCGTCGAGGGACGCGCCACGGACCGCGAGGCCGGTGGCGGCGGAGGAGGCCACCTGCGCCTGCACCCCGGCGAGCCGCCGGGTGACGGCGAGCGGGTCCGGTGAGGGCGCTGCCAGGTACTGGCGGGCGACGCGCCAGGCGAGGATCTGCGGCCAGGTCAGCTTCTCCATGGGCAAAAAGGTACTCAGGACCTCTGACACTCCGCATGATCACGCCTCGGCTGGGCAGGCCGGAAGGGACTTGATCTTTGAGGAGGAACGATGGCGGAACTCAGCGCCGACGCCAAAGCCCTGTTCCAGCAGCCGATCCCGGCGTGGGTGACCACCAAGCGCGCGGACGGCTCACTGCAGAGCACGGTCGTCTGGGCGGACGCGGACGACGAGGGCGTCTTCTTCAACACGGCCGTCGGCCGGGCGAAGGAGCGGAACCTGCGCCGCGATCCGGAGATCTCGGTGAGCGTTCTGGACCCGGCCAACCCCTACCATCTGGCCAGCGTGTCGGGCACGGCCGTCCTGGACACCGAGGACGCCGACGCCACGATCGACCGGCTGGCCAAGAAGTACATCGGCGCCGACGTCTACCCGGGCCACACCCCGGACGAGCAGCGGATCAACGTCCGGGTGAAGGCCGACAAGGTCCACTACAGCGGCTGAAAGCGGACTCGGGTGCCGGGGCCGAGCAGCGACGGCCGGTCCCGGCGCACGTCCCACAGGACGGCGTCGGTGCGGCCGAGCAGCCGCCAGCCGCCGGGCGACGCCGACGGGTAGACGGCCGTGTACGGTCCCGCGATCGCCACGGATCCGGCGGGGACCCTGGTCCGGGGCGTGTCCCGCCGCGGCACGGTGAGCGCGCCGCCCGTCAGATAGCCGAATCCCGGCGAGAACCCCAGATAGGCGCAGGTGTACTCGGCCCCGGAGTGCCGCGCGACGACCTCGGCGACGCTCAGCCCGGTCAACGCGGCGACCTCGGGGAGGTCCTCCCCGTCGTACCGGACGGGGAGCTCCACCAGCTCGCCGGTGCCGCGGAACGCCGCGACCGGCAGCGAGCGCAGCGCCCGCTCCAGCGCGTCGAGCGGGCCCGTGCAGGTCACCAGGACGGTCTCGGCGCCCGGCACCACGTCGACGACCCCGGGCAGCCGCGCCGCCCGGATCGCGGCGTCGATCGCGTGCGGCGCGTCGACCGTCACGAGCAG